>DAOTWZ010000042.1:0-76163 GCA_034435615.1 Dehalococcoidia bacterium | reverse complement strand
ACCGCCTTGGCCTTGAGCTGGACCACCGCCGCCTCCAGGTCCTGCAGGTTGGAGCGGGTGGCCAGCAGGAAGTTGTCGATGTCAGCGTCGCCGCCCAGGATCTTGAGCTGCACCGTCTGCTGCTGGAAGGTGGGGGTGCTCTCCGTCCAGCTGTCGCCCACGTCGAAGAAGGCGGCCGCCGGGGCGGTGGCCTCCTGGTTATAGGTGAGCCCGTTCCCCACGATCTCTATGAAGGGCAGCACCTGGAGGACGGGCGACTCCTTGATGATGGTCTCTATGACCCCCACCAGGAGCATATCGTTGGAGAGCTTGGCCGCTTCGGCCAGGGTCAGGGCCATCTCACGTCACCTCCGCTCAACCTCTGTGGCCGTTACCGGAACATACATTCTATGAGAGCTGCAAGGGAGCTCTGGCACCTAGCGACGCTGGAGCCCCCGCCGGATCTTCTCCAGGCTGCTGAGCCCCGAGAGGTCAGGCGGCCGGCGGGGCGGCGAGCCCAGCGGGAAGCGCCGCGCCTGCGCCTCCTCCTCCAGCCGCTGGCGCAGGCTGGAGACTATGCGCTGCGCCTGCTCGAACTGGCGGTCTATCTCCTCCAGCGTCTCCCCGGAGACCAGCTCCTGGGGCACCTCGGGGCTGGCCGCCAGCCGCGCCTCCCGGTAGCGCTGGGCCGCCTCCCGCAGGCGGGCCCGCAGCGCCTCCACCTCCGAGCGGGCGGCCGCCAGCTCCCCCTCCCGTTGCGCCAGGAGGGCCTGGGCCTCCGCCAGCGCCCCCTCCACCTCCCGCAACCGCTCCTGGGCGCGCGCCGCCTCCTGGCGGTGGTGGGCGGCCCGCGCCTCGGCGTCGGCGGCCTGGGCCTGCAGCGCCTCCAGCTCTGCCTGCAGCTCCGCCAACTGCTCCCGCAGCGAGGCCACCTGCGGGTCGTTCCTGCCCATGCGTTACACCTCCCACGTCAGGGCTGGGGCCAATAATGGAACATATGTTCCAATAACCCCAACGCCCGCGTGGCACAGGGCGCTACGCCTGACCAGGGAGGGAGACGCGAGGGCGGCGGGAAGGAGAGAGGACCTGCGTCCCCGGCACCGGGACGGAAGGGGCGAGGGGCGTCCTCAGCGCCCCTCGAAGATGCGGCGCGGGTTCTCCACCAGCATCTGCTGGATCTGCGCCTCCGTCACTCCCCGCTCTCGCAGGGCCGGCAGCACGTCGCGGTGGATGTGGACGTAGCTCCAGCGAGGGTTGTGGCGCCGTATCCCCTCCAGGGGGAACCAGTCCATATAGACCGAATAGTCGTGGGAGAGGACCATCCGCTCGGCGTAGCCCCGCCGGCACATCTCCGCCACCACCTCTACCCGCTTCTCGAAGGGGAATATGACGTCCACCCCGAAGCGGTCCATGCCGATGTAGGAACCGTTGTCGATGAGGGCCTCCAGGTAGTCGTAGTCGTCGGTGTCGCCGCTGTGGCCGATGACCACCCGTCCCAGATCCACCCCCTCCTCCTTGAAGATGCGCTGCTGTTCCAGCCCCACCCGGCGGCCGGCGTGGGTGTGGGTGCTGATGGGGACGCCCGTCTCCCGCTGCGCCCGCGCCACCGCCCGCAGTACCTTCTCCACCCCCTTGGTGACGCCGGGCTCGTCGGTGGCGCACTTGATGATGGCCGCCTTTATGTCCGTCCCCTGTATCCCTTCCCTGATGTCCCGCACGAAGAGCTCCGCCATGTGCTCCACCGGCCGGTAGAGGAAGTACTGGGGCGGCAGGTCATAGGTATACAGCCCCGTGGCGACGACGATGTTCACCTCCGGCACCTGCTCCGCCACCCGTCGCAGTAGCCGCACGTCCCTGCCCAGCCCCATCACCGTCAGGTCGACGATGGTCCTGACCCCCTCCCTGGCCGCCTCCTTGAGCTGCCGCACCGCCTCCGGCACCCAGGCCTCGGCGTCCCACACGGAGGGGAAGTTGTGGACCACCCCCTCGGAGAGGACGAAGACGTGCTCATGCATGAGGGTGACGCCCAGTTGGGAGCTGTCTACAGGGCCGCGAACGGTCTGGACTTGCACGGTCTTTACCCCCTGAACGAGGCGGGCTGGGCTGCCCGCGCTTGGCCCCGATTATAGCACGGCGCTAGATACGGCCCAGCGGCCCCGGACGTCCGTATTGCCCCCGGCCACCCCTCCCCTATACTCTGGAGCCAGCCTTGGAGCGAGGAGGCGAAGGATGGAGTTCGGCGTCCACCTCCCCAACGTGGGGCCGCTGGCCAGTCGCCATAATATCCTGACCATCGCCCGCCGGGCCGAGGAGCGGGGCTTCCACTCCCTCTGGACCAGCGACCACATCGTCATTCCCCTGCGGACGGACTCGGCCTACCCGGGGGGCCGCTTCCCCGTTCGGCCGGAGATGCCCTTCCTGGAGCCGCTGTCCGTCCTCCACTTCGCCGCTGCCGTCACGGAGCGGGTGCGGCTGGGCACCTCCGTCCTTGTGGTCCCCATGCGCCACCCCATCATCACCGCCAAAGAGCTGGCCACCCTGGACGTCCTCTCCGGGGGGCGCCTCATCTTCGGGGCCGGCGTCGGCTGGCTCAAGGAGGAGTTCGACATCCTGGGCGCCCCCTTCGACCACCGCGGCCCCCGCACCGACGAATACCTGGAGGCCATCGTCCGCTGCTGGACTGAGGAGGAGCCCCGCTTTGAGGGGCGCTTCATCAGGTTGGATAACGTGGGCTTCGCTCCTAAGCCCCTGCAGAAGCCCCGTCCCCCCATCTGGATCGGCGGCACCGCCGACGGCGCCCTCCGCCGGGCCGCCCGCATCGGCGATGCCTGGCAGGCCACCGGCCCGCTCACGCCCGAGCAACTGGCCCGCCTCTACGGGCGCGTCCAGCAGTACGCCCGCGAGTACGGCCGCGACCCGTCCAGCATCCTCTTCTCTGTGCGCTCCGATAACCTCTCTCGCATGGAGAAGGAGGAGGCGGTGGCCTACCTCCGGGCCCTGCGGGAGATAGGGGTGCAGCACCTGGTGGTGGCCTTCCCAGGCCGCCGACTGGAGGACTCCCTGGCCCTCATGGACCGCTTCCTGGAGGAGATAGCGCCGGCCGCCGCCTAGCGACCGCCGGTGCCCCGCTGCCCTGCACGGGGAAGCGGGGGCCCCACTGCCCGTGCGCCTCTCTCTGTCATCGCCGGTGGCTCCGCTGCCCCTGCGCGCAGGGGGACGGGGCGTCCCATCGGGCGGCCTCGCGCCGGCCCTCCCTGGCGGCCAGACGGCGAGGGCTCGGGGCTAGCGGGCGCCGGGGGCCACCTCCAGCTTGCGCAGCTCCGGCATCACCCGCTCGGCGAAGAGCTCCAGGGAGCGCATCACCTTCTGGTGAGGGACGCCGCCGAAGCTCATCCAGCAGATGAGCTGGTCCCAGCCGCCCACCTGCTCCCATATCTGGTGGAGCCGCTCCAGGCAGTAGTCCGGCGTCCCCACGATGGGGCTGCGCTGCTCCCACCAGAGGTAATCGTCCAGGATGCGCTGCATCTTGTCCCAGTTCTCCTTGTAGTACTCGTAGCCAGGGGCGAAGCGGTCGCCGTCGGCAGGACGGTTGTAGCGGAGCAGCGTCTCGATGTAAGCGCGCACGCCGGCCTCGGCCGTCCGTCGCGCCTCCTCCATGGTGTCGGCCACCAGGACGAAGCGCATCAGCCGCACCGGCCCCTTCACGCTGACGCCGGCCGCCCGGGCCTCCGCCAGCCGCTCCCGGTAGAGCCGGGCGTCCTCGGCCACGATGCGCACCGTCTCCACCGCCCCCAGGTGGATGCCGATGCCGTTGCGGGCCAGCCACTCGATGGTGCGGGGGCTGAGGCCAGGGGCGGACAGGGGCGGGTGAGGCTTCTGGACGGGGCGGGGCTGGATCACCACCGGCCGCTTCACGCTCCAGAAGCGGCCCTCGTAGGTCCAGGGCTCCTCGCTGGTCCAGCCCTTGAGGATGATCTCCAGCGCCTCCCGGAAGCGCTCGGCGCTCTCCTCCATGGGGACGCCGAAGGCGTCGAACTGGGCCTTGACGTAGCCCCGGCCCACCCCCACGTCCAGGCGGCCGCCGCTTATCATGTCCAGCACCGCTGTGTCCTCGGCCACCAGCACCGGGTGGCGGAAGGGCAGGAGGATGATGTTGGTCAGAAAGCGCACCCGCTGCGTCCTGGCCGCCATATAGGCCAGATAGGTTATCTGGGAGGAGCCGATGGAGTAGTGAGGGAAGAAATGGTGCTCCACCATGGAGATCCCATCGTAGCCGAGCTGGTCAGCGTAGATGGTCTGCTCCAGATGCTCCTGCCAGACCTGGGGCTGGCTCTTGCCGGCCGGTAGCTGCATGAACTGATGGTGCACCGCGATCTGCATCGCCGACCCCCTCGCTGGAAACTGGCCGGGCCTCGGCCTCTCTCGTAAAGGTCATGGCCAATATAGTGAGGTCGGCGAGGAATTGCAAGATATCGCGGGGTCTTTCCTAAGGGTTGGCCTCCCCTCCCTGCGGCAGCGCGGCCAGGGCCCGCGCCTCCTCCAGCCAGCGCTGCCACTCCCCCGCCGGGTCGGACGTCCCCAGCGTCTGGGCCGCCGTGCGCCGGCTGCGAATGCCGGCCCCTACCAGGCGGGCCTCCTCCTCCACCAGACGGGAGCGGTCCTGGGGCAGCACCGGGCCCCAGGCCACCTGGGGGCGCAGGGTGGAGAGCCCCTCCAGCCCGGCGTGCCGCTCCAGGAGTCGCAGCACCAGCTCCGTCCGCCGCTTGAGGGCGGCCGCCCGGATCAGCCGCTTGCGCTGGACCTTCTTCACCAGCGGGTCCATCTCCATCTGCAGGGCCACGCCAGAGAGGGCCTGACGGTTCTCGCCGAAGGCGGTGCGAGGCGTCTCCGAGAGGTCGTGCAGGACGCGGAAGAGGAGATTCACGTAGTCCACGTGGAGGCCCACGCCGCCCCCCTGCAGCAGGTCCAGCAGGTAGGCCCGCGCCCGCTCCGGCAGCTCCCACACCGCCCCCGGCTGCACGGCGATGTCCTGGGCCTCCGTCACGTTCTCCAGCACCGCTATGGGGTTACCGGACAGCTCCAGGATCATGGAGAGCTGGCTCATGGCCCGGTTCAGCTCCTGCACCGCCTCCCGGATGGGCGGTATATCGGAGAGGCCCCAGAACTGCTTGGGCTCCCGCAGATTGGGATAGACCACGAAGGGGACGAGGCCGTAGGGGTTAGGGCGCTCCTCCACCAGTTGGGAGTCCACCCAGAGCTGGAACCCCTGGGCCGTCCAGGCCTCCACCAGCGTGTGCTGACTGTTGCGCAGGCGCGAGGGGCGGGCCCAGCGGAGGCTGGCCCCCTCGCCGGGCAGGAGGTGGGGATAGGCCAGCTCCAGCTCCTCGGCGGTGAGGGTGTAGCGCAGGGCGACGCGCCAGATGCGAGAGACATCGTCTCCCAGCCACCAGACGAAGAGGCCCTGGACATCGGGCGCCGAGACCCGCACCTGCCCCTCCTGAGGGTCCCAGGTCACCTTGTAGGCGGCATCGCCCAGGATGGAGCAATCGATCTCGTTGTCCAGGTCGAGCTGGTCCAGGTGGTTGGCCTCGTGGACCTCTCGCAGGGCCGCCTCCGCTCGCCGGGCCAGTCGCTCCCCCTCCGGGGAGTCCTCGCCGGGCAGGAGGAGGACGCTCAGGCCGTTCATCACGTAGGCCGCCGTCTTGTCGATGATGGCGCGGGCGTAGTTGAAGGTGAGGCGACGCTCCCGGCGGCGCTGGGGACCCGTCCACTGCAGGCCCCGGTAGAACTCCAGGTTCTCCCGGTAGGCCTGCAGGCGGGAGAGGTCCATGCTGGCCAGGCGCTGGGGCAGGGGGACGGTCTGGGCGACCACGCTATGCTACCTCCTTTCGGCGGCCGGCCGCTGGCGGGCCTTCTCCAGGGCCCGGAAGACGGTGCGACGGGAGACGCGGAAGCGGCGGGCCAGCTCCTCTATGCCCACCCCCTGGAGGCGCAGGGCGATGATCTGCTGGTCGCGGTGGGCGTTGAGGATGGCCCGCAGTCCACCCGGCTCATCGTATCGGCAGCGGGGCAGGGGGCAGGTGAGGCAGTGAGGGTGGATATCGCACCCCTCGTCCCGGTATTCCGTGTGCTCTGGCAGGGCGTCCTCCCGCACCCTGGGCAGGGCCGTGAGGCCCAGGGCCTTCTCCTTCACCATGCTCTCACCTCCGATAGCCGTCCGCGGGCGGTCCGCGGCCCCTGGAGGCCCCGGGCCGCCTCCACCGTCAGGGCCAGGCTCACCAGATAATCGTCGTGGCCCTGGCCCGCCTCCACGTAGAAGCTCATGGTGCGGTTGGGCCGGTAGGCGGCCCGCGCTAGCTCCAGCTCTCGCCAGAGGGCGGCCGCCTCGGCGGAGCCGTCCGGGGCGTAGAGCTTGAGGCGGCCGCCGTTGATGGCCGCCAGGAGCCCGTAGCCGAGCCGGGACTTGGTTTCCGCCGTGAAACGGAGGGCCGCCACCGCCTCCTCGCCCAGGGAGCGGGCCAGGAGGCGGGCCAGCGTCTCCCCCAGGCCGCTGGCGTCCACCGCCAGCCGTCGCACCCGCCAGAGGTGACGCAGCAGGTCCACCAACTGGGCGTGGAGGGCCTCGTGGGGCTCGCCCGTCCAGGCGCGGTGCTCCACCACCTCCAGCCGGGGCTCCTGGACGAGGGCGTCCGGGGGCGGCCAGCGGACGCGGGCGATGGTTAGGACGGTGGCGTCGTGCTGGCCCGTCGTCCCTGGCAGGTCCTGGCCGCCCACGTCCAGCCCCGCCACGTAGACCTCCCCTGGCCGGGGCGCCGCCTGGCGGGGGTGCTCACCCCGGAGCTGGGCCAACTGGCCGGGCGAGAGGAGTTTGCCTCCGCCACCGATGCTGCGGAGGGCGTACTGGGTCAGGAAGAGGGGGTGCTCCTCCCCCAGGCGCTGCCGCTCTCCCTCCACGAAGCGGGCATAGGCCGGGCTGTGCTCCGCCACCGCTGTCCAGTCGAACTGGAAATGGCGGCGCACGCCGTCCCGCCGCTCCAGCTCCAGATGGTGCTCCCGCATCTCCTCCAGCAGGGTGGTGCCGTCCCAGGGAGTGCCGTAGAAGACGATGGTGGCGCCGTGGGCGGCCGCCATGGGCAGGAAGTCCCGCTGGAACTTCTCACGTTCCACCTCCTGGGCCTCGTCCACCTCCAGCAGGAGGGTGGCGGTGTGTCCCACCACGTGGGCCCCGGGCTCGGCGGAGAGGAATAGCTGGCGGGCCCTCCCCAGGCGCACGGCCCGTCCCTCCTCCAGGGCCGCCAGCTCCCTCAGCTCCGCCTCCTCCAGGCGCTCCCAGAGGCGGCGCAGGCTGATGCGGGCCTGGGGATTGAAGGTAGGGGCGCACTTGATGAGCACCTCCGGCCGGTGCAGGTGGCGGGCCAGCAGGTAGAGCTCCACCTGGGCCGAGAGCTCGTTCTTCCCCGCCTGACGGGCCATCATCACCGAGAGGGTGAGGGCACGGCGCTCCCGCACGCTGGCCAGGATGGCCCGCGCCACTGCCACCTGATAGGGCCGCAAGACGATGCCGAGGGAGGACGACCTGGTCACCGCCACACCTCCGATGGCCCGAAAGATAGAACAAATGTTCCAGAGACGTCAAGAGGCGGCTGGCAACGCCCCGCCTGCCCCGAGAGGGGGTTGACAGCGAGAGAATATTTGTTCTATTTTAAGAACACAAGTTCTGTAGAGGTGCCGATGGGAGGTGGCCATGGCCAGCGTCAGCCCCGCCGTCCAGATGCGTCTGCCCCTCTTCCCCCAGCGCCGCTGCCCCTGCTGCGGCGGCCCCGTGGCCCGTGGCGAGGGCCTCCTCGCCTGCGTCATCTGCGGCTTCGCCCACCCGCTGCGGCCGCGGCGGCCCGTCCGGCGGGGCTAGGCCCTCTGGAGCCTCCCCTCGCCGGGCGCTATCATTCCCGGAGTGGGCGGCCGCCCCGGGTGCCCGGCGAGCATGGAAGAGGAGCGACCTCCCCTCAAAACGGTGCTGGAGGGCATCCTCTACCTGGCGGATGCCCCCGTCTCCCTGTCCCGTCTGGCCAGCGTAGCCGAGGCGCCTCCCGAGGCCGTGGAGGCGGAACTGGAGGCCCTGGCCCAGGAGCTGCGGGGCCGCGGCGTCCGCATCCAGCGCAGCGGAGACGCCGTCCAGATGGTCACCGCCCCCGAACTCGCCCCCTACGTGGAGCGCTTCCTGGGCGTCGCCCAGGACGACCGCCTCTCCCGCGCCGCCCTGGAGACCCTGGCCATCATCGCCTACAAACAGCCCATCACCCGCAGCGACATCGAGGCGATACGGGGCGTGGGCTGTGAGCGGGCCATCGCCTCCCTCAAGGCCCGGGGCCTCATCACCGAGGTCGGCCGTGCCGACCGCCCGGGCCGGCCCTACCTCTACGGCACCACCTTCCGCTTCCTGGAGCACTTCGGCCTGGAGCGCCCCGAAGACCTCCCGCCCTTGACGCCGCCGCCAGACCAGCAGGAACATTAAAGGGCGAGGCCGGGCACCTTACCCTCGGCCGCCTGGAGAGGTGGAGGGGCCACGAGCATGACGGTGGGGCTGCTGCGCATCTGGCTGCGCCTGCCCGAGAACCACTCCCTCAAGGGCAAGCGACAGCTCGTCCGCTCCCTGACGGCGCGCCTGCAGAGCCGCTTCAACGTCTCCGTCGCTGAGGTGGACGACCAGGACCTCTGGCAGATGACCTCCCTGGGCATCTCCTGCGTCACCAACTCGGAGCGCCACGCCCACGAAGTCCTGGCCGCCGTCGTCAGCTACATCCGCTCCCAGCGCCTCGACCTGGAGCTGGTGGACTATCGCACCGAGGTGATCCACGCCCTCAGCGGCAGCCGCTTCCAGCTCTAGGGCCCCAGATAACGACGGAAGAAGTCCCCCACCCGCTGGCAGTACTCGTCCGGGCAGTCCAGGCGGGCCAGGGCGTGGTGGCAGTTGGGCACCACCCACAGCTCCTTGGGCTCGCCGGCCCTCTCGTACAGCTCCAGGCACTGCTCCAGAGGGACGAAGGAGTCGCAGTCGCCGCAGATGAAGAGCACCGGCCGGGGCGCTATCCGGCCCACCCAGTCCACCGGCCGCACCTCCCGCGCCCGGAAGCCCGCCAGAAGTTCGCCCAGGCGAAGGCTCACGCGGGCCGCCCCCAGCAGGGGAGGCCAGGCCGCCCACTGCCGCGCCCGCCTCTCCAGCAGCCGCTCCAGGTCAGGGTAGGCCGAGTCCGCCACCACAGCCCCGATATCGGGGCAGCGGGCGGCGGCCATGATAGCGGCCGCCCCGCCCATGGAGATGCCCAGCACGCCGATGGCCGCCCCCGGCGCCCGCTCCCGTGCGGCCCGCACCGCTGCCAGCACGTCCAGCGTCTCCTGGGCGCCCAGGGTGGTCCAGCTCCCCTCGCTCTTCCCGCAGCCCCGGAAATCGAAGAGCAGCACGTTGTAGCCCAGGTCGTTCAGGTGCAACCCCAGGTCATAAGGCTCGGCCAGGCTGCGGAAGTAGCCATGGCAGAGGAGGACCACAGGCCAGCCCTCCCTCCCGGGAAGCCAGAGGCCCCGCAGGCGGAGGCCGTCCAGGCTGGAGAAGTAGAACTCCTCGCCCCGCAGCCCCGCGGAAGGAGAGGGCCAGCGCCCGGGGTGGACCCAGCGCCAGCTCACGTAGCCGAGGGCGCCAGCCCCCAGCCCTCCCAGCAGCCCCACGCCCAGCCACCAGAGTCTGGACAGAGAGACGCCCATACTGTCCCCGTGGAGGAGCGGACCGCCCGCCGCCGGAGGGGCTAGCGGCTGACCACCAGCACCAGGGCGCTCCCGGGCGCCAGGGCCTCGCCGGCGTCCGGGCTCTGGGCCAGCACCTCGCCCCTGGGGCCTTCCCCCTCCGTCCCCACCAGGACGAAGTTGATCCCCTGGGCCTGCAGCGTCCGGGCGGCCGTGGCCACGTCCTGGCCCACCAGCCCTGGCGTCGAGAGCCCCACGGCCGGCCGCTCCGGCTGCGCCGGAACGTTCTGGCCCTGTTGCAGAGGGCCGCCGCCCTCGTCCCGGCCCAGCCCGGTCATAGCCGCCACCGCCAGCAACAGCAGGGAGAGACCCGTAACCAGCACCAGCGCCCGCGTGGCGTAGGTGCGGGGCGGCTCCACTCTCGTCAGGGGGCGCAGACGGGGTTCCTCCACCTGTCCCACCGGGAGCAGGGGCAACAGCTCGCCAGGGTCGAGGCCCAGATAGCTGGCGTAAGAGCGCAGGAAGCCCCGCGCGTAGACCGGGGGCGGCAACTGCGAGAACCGCTCGTCCTCCAGGGCCAGGAGGTACTGGCGGGGTATACGGGTGGCCCGCTCCGCCTCCTCGAGGCTGAGCCCTCGCTGGCGCCGGGCCTCCCGTAGCGTCTCGCCGAGGCGGGTCATCGCCGGGCCCCTCCGACTTCTCGAGTATGGCCACCTGGTAAACCTTCCGTCAAGCTGGAACGCCCCCGGCGCCGACGCGGTATCATGGAACACGAGGCGAAATTCATGCCAGGACTCGGCTTTCTGGCCCGCTGGCCGGCCTACGCCCGGGAGCGCCTGGAGCGGGCCGCCGAACCGCCCCTGCGCCTTCCCCTGGCCGTCCCCGCCCTCATCGTTCAGGCGGTGCGACGCTTCCTGGACGATAACGCCTCCATGATGGCGGCCGCCCTCGCCTACTACGGTCTCTTCTCCCTCTTCCCTCTGGCCATCCTGGCCCTGGCCCTCCTGGGCTTCTTCGTCCAGGACGCCGGCGTCCGGGAGCGGCTGGTGGAAGCGGCCCTGGAAGCCGTGCCCCTCAGCGAGACCGAGGGCCAGAGCAGTGTCAGGGATGTCCTCCGGCACCTGGAGGGAGCGGCGGCCGGGCTGGGCATCTTCGGCCTGCTCTCCTTCGCCTGGTCTGCCAGCAACGTCTTCGGCGCCCTCCGCCGCTCCCTGAACATCGTCTTCGGCGTGGAGAAGGGAAGGTCGCTCCTCCTGGGCAAGCTGGTGGACCTGGCCAGCATGACGGTCCTGACCCTCCTCCTGGGCGGCTCCTACGCCGTGACCCTCCTGATGGCCCTGGCCAGGCAGTTCAGCGAGCGGCTCCCGGTCATCGGCCCCCTGGCCGAGTCCCTGGGCCCCGCCTGGGTGGCGGTGAGCGTCCTGGTCTCCGCCCTGGTGACCTTCGCCGCCTTCCTCTTCGCCTACTCGGTGGTGCCGGCGGCCAGGCTGCGCCCTGCCGATGTCTGGCCGGGGGCGCTGGTGGGCTCGCTACTGCTGGTGGCGGTGGACCACGGCTTCGCCTTCTATCTGCGCAACTTCGCCAACTTCGGCGCCGTCTTCGGCCCCATCGGTGCCGTGGTCGCCTTCCTCTTCTGGCTCTACGTCAGCGCTCTCCTCTTCCTCTTCGGGGCGGAGGTGGCGTCCACCTACATCCGCCTCCGGGGCAGACAGCCCGCGGCCGCCTCGGCCGGCGACGCCTGAAGCGCCCTCTCAGCCGCTGCGCCGCACCGCCAGCCGCACCGGGTGACCGTCCAGCCGCTGCTCCTCAACGTAGGCGTCCGGCGGCGGCTCGTCCTCTCGGACCTCCAGGGAGAGCGTCTCCTGGCGGACGTAGTCCCCGTGGCGGGCCAGCACCTGCCGCAGCCCTTCCCAGCCGCTGTAGTAGAGGACGATACGGTCTGAGATATCGAATCCCGCCGCCTTGCGCAGGTTCTGGATGCGGTGCACCAGCTCCCGGGCCAGTCCCTCCTCCGCCAGCTCCGGCGTGATGGTGGTGTCCAGCCCCACCGCGTAGCCGGCATCGTCCCGGGCCACCGCCAGCCCCGCCAGCTCCTCCTCCGTGGCGGCCACCCGCAGCTCCCGCACGTTCAGCTCGTCCAGCACCAGGCCGGCCAGCCGCTCCAGGGCTGGCCCCTCCACCGGGTAGCGCGTCTTGACGACGATGCGGGAGAGGGGCTGCCGCACCTTGATGCCGGCCTGGCTGCGGGCCGCCCGCCCCAGGCTGGTCACCCGCATGGCCAGGCGCATATCGGCCATGAGGCCCTCGTCCAGCAGGGCAGGGTCAGGCTGCGGCCAGTCCGCCAGGTGGACGCTCTCCGGCGCTGCCGCGTCCACAGAGCAGACCAGGTTGCGGTATATCGCCTCCGCCACGAAGGGCGTGAAGGGGGCCAGCAGCTTGGCCAGCGTGACCAGGCATGTGTAGAGGGTGCGGTGGGCGGCCACCTTGTCAGCGTCGCTCTCCGACTTCCAGAAGCGGCGACGGCTCCGCCGCACATACCAGTTGGAGAGGTCGTCCACGAAGTCCTGAATGGCGCGGCCGGCGTCGGTGGGGTTGTAGCGCTCCAGGTCGCGCGTCACCTTGTCTACCAGCCGCTGCAGCTCCGAGAGCACCCATCGGTCCAGGAGGCTGGGCTCGCCGGGCCCGGCCGTGGTGGGGTCGAACCCGTCCAGGTTGGCGTAGGTGACGAAGAAGGCGTAGGTGTTCCAGAGGGTCAGCAGGAAGCGCCGCAGCGATTCCCCCACCAGGTTGGCCGAGAAGCGGCGGGGCACCCAGGGTGGCGAGGCGGTGAACATGTACCAGCGCACGGCATCCGCACCGTGCGCCTCGATGACCGGCCAGGGCTCCACTACGTTGCCCCGCGACTTGCTCATCTTCTCGCCCTTCTCGTCCAGGATCAGCTCCAGGCAGAGGCAATTGCGGTAGCTGATGGAATCGAAGAGCAGGGTGGAGAGGGCGTGCAGGGTGTAGAACCAGCCCCGCGTCTGGTCCACCGCCTCGCAGATGTAGTCGGCGGGGAAGGAGCGCTGGAACTGCTCCTGGTTCTCGAAGGGATAGTGCCACTGGCCGTAGGGCATGGCGCCGGAGTCGAACCAGACGTCCATCACCTCGGGAACCCGGCGCATCGTCCCCTGGCAGCGGCGGCAGCGCAGTAGCACCTCGTCCACGTAGGGGCGGTGCAGGTCATCGAGGCGCTCCACCGCCTCCCGGTCGATGGCCTCCTCCCGCAGCTCCGCCACCGAGCCTATGCACCGCCGCTCGCCGCAGCCCTGGCACTCCCAGATGGGCAGAGGGATGCCCCAGTAGCGCTCGCGGGAGACAGCCCAGTCCACGTTGTTTTGGAGCCAGTTGCCGAAGCGTCCCCACTTGATGTGCTCTGGATACCACTGGATCTCGGCGTTCAGGGCCACCAGTCGCTCCTTGCGGGCCGTCGTCTTGATGTACCAGGTGGGCTTGGCGTAGTAGAGGAGCGGGGTGCCGCAACGCCAGCAGAAGGGGTAGGTGTGGCGCAGCACCTCCCGCCTCAGCAGGAGGCCTCGCTGGGCCAGTTCCTCCATGATGCGCTCGTCGGCCTCCTTCACGAAGAGGCCGGCGAAGGGCCCGCCCGTGAACTCGCCCCGCGTGTCCACCGGCTGCAGGAAGAGGAGCCCCTCCTCCTTCCCCAACTGGAAGTCCTCCCCACCGAAGGCGGGGGCGATGTGGACGATCCCCGTCCCGTCCGTAAGGGAGACGAAGTCCGCCGCCACCACCGTGAAGGCCTTCGCCACTCCCTCCACCGAGGGCGCCGGGGCCAGCCTCCCCTCCTGCCCCTGGTCGAACCACAGGGGTAGCGTCCCCCAGGAGGGGGCATCGTACAGCGGCTCGTAGCGGAGGCCCACCAGATCCCGGCCGCTCAGCGTGCCCAGTAGCCGGTAGTCGTCCAGGACGGCCCCCAGCAGGGCGCTGGCCAGGACCAGCGCCTCCCCCTGGTGCTCCACCACGGCGTACTCTGCCTCCGGATGGACGGCCAGGGCCGTGTTCCCGGGCAGTGTCCAGGGTGTGGTGGTCCAGGCCAGCAGGAAGACCGGCCGCTCCCCGGCCAGATGTCCCAACCGCCGGCGAGACTCCTCCCGCAGCCGGAACTTCACCCAGATGGAGGGGTCGGGCGTGTCCTCCCGGTAGCCCTGGGCCACCTCATGGTCCGAGAGGGCGGTGCCGCAGCGAGGGCAGTGAGGCACGGAGCGGTAGTCCTGGTAGACCAGTCCCCGTTCCCACAGCGTCTTCACTATCCACCAGCAGCTCTCGATATACTCGTTGCGGTAGGTGACGTAGGCGTTCTCCATGTCCAGCCAGAAGGCGATGCGCTCCGTCAGTGCCTCCCACTCCCGCAGGTAGCGCATCACGTTCTCCCGGCAACGTCGGTTGAACTCGGCGATGCCGATCCTCTCGATCTCTGCCTTGCTGGTGATGCCGAGCTGCTTCTCCACCTCCAGCTCCGCCGGCAGGCCGTGGGTGTCCCAGCCGGCGCGCCTGGGCACGCGGTAGCCCTGCATCGTCTTGTAGCGGACGATGACGTCCTTGAAGACGCGGGCCAGAACGTGATGGATGCCGGGGCTGGCATTGGCATAGGGCGGCCCCTCGTAGAAGGTGAACTGGCGCTCTTCCGGCCGCTGCTCTATGCTCTTGCGGAAGATGTCCCGCTCCCGCCAGAAGCGAAGGATTTCCTGCTCTAGCTCAGGGAAACGGATCCGGCTGGAGACTGGCTGGAACACGGCCCTCAACCCTCCAAGTGGAGCATCCCCGCCTCTTACGCCGTAAGGCCCGTCCCGGTAGAGGACGGGCCTCCTGTCCGGCAGGGAAGAACGAGACCGTCACTCCCCAGTGTAGCCATCACCCGTCCGAAGCGTCAAACGGCCGTCAGCGCCATCGGTGGATCGCCTCGCGGAAGCGGGCCCGTAGCTCCGCTCTCTGTTCCTCGTCCAGCAGATCGCCGAAGAAGGCGAGCCGCTCCTCCAGGTAGGCCAGGGCGGAGGCCCGGTCCGTCACATCGTCGCAGGCGGCCGCCTCCCGCAGCAGGCCCTCCGCCAGGCGGGACAGCTCTCCCCGGACGAGGCGGCGCAGCCGCTCTCTGGCTGCCTCGCCCTGGTCAGGGCCTGCCAGCTCCTCCGCCAGCTCCCACCGTCCCAGGAGCCGCGCCAGCTGGGCCATCGCCTCTTCCTGCATCGCCATGGTAGACACTCAGGGTCCCAGACCGTATGATAGCCTCTTAGGAAAGAGAGGGGGATACACTTGGCCGTCGACTCCGCAGCCAAGGCGCACCGTCAGTCCATAAAACGGCGCCAGCGCAACCGCGCCGTCAAGAGCTTCACCAAGACGATGCTCAAGAAGGCGGAGGAGGCGCTCGCCTCTGGCGATGCCCAGGCCGCCCAGGAGGCGGTCCGGGCGGCCATCAGCGCCCTGGACAGGGCCGCCAAGAAAGGCGTCCTCCACCCCAACAACGTCGCCCGCCACAAGTCCCGGCTGGCCTCCCGCCTCAATGCCCTGACGGGGGCCCGCGCCGGCGGCGCCTAGCCCTGCGGATGCCAGCCTGTCGAGGCTGTCCGTGGCCCAGCCCCTGGACGTGACAGCCCTGCGGGCCCAGCTCCCCGGCCTGGAGGGGCTGGTCTATATGAACACCGGCTGGCAGGGCCCCACCCCGCAGCCCGTCCTCCAGGCGGTGGCGGAGGCCCTGGCGGAAGAGGCAGCGGCCCCCACGGCGCCCCCCGTCATGGAGAGTCGCCTCGCCCTCGTCGCCCGGGCGCGGGAGGCGGTGGCCGCCCTCATAGGCGCCGCCCCGGAGGAGGTCTCCCTCCAGGAGAACACCACCGCCGGCATCAACCTGGTCCTCTGGGGGCTAGACCTGCGCCCCGGGGACGAGGTGGTCACCACCTCGGTGGAGCACCCCTCCGTGGCCGTCCCCGTCCTCTACGCCCAGCGACGCCGCGGCATCGTCGTCAGGACGGTCGTCCTGGACGCCTCCCTCTCGCCGCAGGAGGTGCTGGAGCGTTTCGCCGCCCAGATGGGTCCCCGCACCCGTCTTCTGGCCCTCAGCCACGTCAGCTACCGCACCGGCCAGCTCCTGCCCATCGCCGAGCTGGCCCGGATGGCCCACGCCGCCGGCGCCCTCATCCTGGTGGATGCCGCCCAGTCGGTAGGGCAGATGCCGGTGGACGTCCGCTCTCTGGACTGTGACTTCTTCTCCTTCCCCGGCCACAAGTGGTTGCTGGGCCCCGCCGGCACCGGCGCCCTCTACATACGGCGGGACCTCGTCCCCTCGCTGGAGCCGCCCCTGGTCTCCCACCGCGCCGCCCAGGACTACGACGTCGTCGCTGGCCGCCTCGACCCCTGCCGGGACGACGTCGCCAAGTTCGAGCTCACCACCCGCAGCGTCCCCCTCCTGGCGGGGCTGGTGAAGGCCATTGAGCTTTACCTGGGTCTGGGGCCAGAGGCGGTGGCGGAGCGCTGCCGCCGTCTGGCCGACCTGGCCTCCCGGCTGCTGGCGGGGATACCCCGTCTCCAGCTCCTGAGCCCGGCCCCGGGAGCGGTGCAGTCCGGCCTCGTCTCCTTCCGCGTGGACGGGATGGACGCCTGGGGCCTCACGGCCGCCCTGTGGGAGAGGGGGCGGGTGGTGGCCCGCACCCTCCCCGTGGTGGACGGCGTCCGACTCTCCCTCCACGCCTTCAACACGGAGGAGGAGGTGGAGAGGGCGGCCGTCCTGGTGGAGGAGCTGGTCCACACTGGCCTCCCCTCATCGGCCTCCTCCCCGGAGCGGGAGGCGATGTCCGAGCTCTAGGGCATATGGACGGGGGCGCCCGCCGGGTGCTATTCTAAGCGCATCCTAGACGAGCAACCGCTAAGCTACGGAGGGACGTCATGGCCCAGGAACGGCCTCTTCCCACCTCCGTCCGTGAGGCTATGGAGCGTATGCCGGAGGCCTTCCATGCCGAGCGTGCGCAGGGGGTGACCGCCGTCATCCAGTTCAACTTCACGGGGGCCGAGCCCGGCAACTGGACTGTCACCATAGACCAGGGCCAGTGCCGTGTCCAGGAAGGGACGGCGGACAATCCCCAGGTCACCATCTATACCCCTTCCGAGGTCTGGCTGAAGATCGTGCGGCGAGAGATGGACGGCGCCTCGGCCTTCATGAGCGGCCAGCTCACCTTCAGCGGCGACCTGAACGTCCTGATGCGGCTGCAGGACTGGTTCGGCTAGGGGGTTCCGTCTAGCCGCCGCTGGCCAGGGTGCGGGCGTCCGTCCCCAGCAGGACGATGATGTCGGCCGGACCGTTCACCGGCGCTGGCGCCTGCGCGGGGTCGCTCACCACACGGTCGCCGGGGAGGCCGAGCCATTCCGCCAGCTTGCGGGCCGTATACTGCTTGCCTCCCAGGTTGTAGATGACCGTCCGCGCCACGCCGCTGTTGGGGCTGAGGGCCGTGGAGACCCAGTCCTCGGGCAGCCCCTTCCCCATCAGCAGCCCTGACACCTGGGTGGCCAGACCCGGTATGCCCGCCCCGTTCTGCACCTCGATGCGGGCCGCCTCCGCCTCCACCTGGCCGTCCAGGAAGAGGCGAGCCACTATCTGCTGCACCTTCTCCTCGTCCCAGCCCAACACCGAGGCGCCGTCGTCGGTGACGAAGCTGTAGACGGCGTCCCTCAGAGAGAGCATGCGCACCCGCTCCAGAGGGATCTCCCTCGCCTTCAGGGCCAGCCCCAGCGCCCGGGCGGCGCTCACGTCCGTCTTCACCGAGTTGTTGAACTGGTCGTACAGGGACTTGACGCGGCTGGGGTTGGTGAGGATGCCCAGGCTCGTCGCCTTCTGGAAGATGGCCAGCATCACCTGTTGCTGCCGCTCGATGCGGCGCAGGTCGTCGGAGCCGTAACGGATGCGGGCGTAGGCCAGGGCGTGCCAGCCGTCCATTTGCTGGGGGCCCGGCTCGAACTCCACGAACTGATAGGGACAGCGGTTGCAATCGTTGTAGGCCGGGTCGTACACGTACTCCGGCACATCCACCTCTATGCCGCCCAGGGTGTCCACGATCTCCACGAAGTTCTGAAAGTCCAGAATCACATAGTGGTCTATGTTGATGCCGAAGTTGTGTTTGATGGTGTCCTTGATGAGGGCGATGCCCCCGCCCGGGTAGTTCACCACCCCGGCCTCGCCGAACTCGTAGGCCACGTTGATGCGCTGAGGGAAGAAGCCGCCGCGTCCGTCCGGTATCTCCACCCAGAGGTCGCGGGGTATGCTCAGCACCCCCGCCGTGTTGCTGTAGGGGTCGATGGAGACTATGGCCACCGTGTCGGTGCGGGTGGCAGCGTTGGGCGGGTCATCGGGCCGGCGGTCCAGCCCCAGCAGGAGGACGTTGATGCGCTGTTCGATGGTGGCCGCCTCCGGCTCGTCGCCGGCGTCCACCCCCGGCAGCATGCCCAGCGGCCCCAGCTTGAGCTGATTGCCGGGGAGGAAGTAGTCGTCCAGGCGGGAGGCCACGGCCAGCACCCCGTAGAAGGTCAGCATGGCGAAGAGGGCGATGCCGAAGACCACCAGAGGGCTGTAACGGCTGCCCTCCCCGGCGCTGTTCCTGCTGGCTGGTCGGCGCGGCGCTGACGTGCTCATGTCTGGGAGAGGCTCCCCACGCCGCCCGGTACGGGCGTCCCCGCTGGGGACGCTCCCAGCCGCGCCTCCACCTCTACCACCTGGCCCTGACGAAGGAAGATGCGGGGGACGCGCAGGCCGATGCCGCACAGGATCTCATAGCTGATGGTGCCGCACGCCTCGGCGATCTCGTCTGCTGTTATCTGCTCCATCCCCTGTTTCCCAATGATCACTACTTCATCTCCTATCTGTACACCAGGGACCTCGGTGACGTCCACCATGCACATGTCCATGCAGATACGTCCGACGATGGGCACCCGTCGCCCTCGCACCAGCACCCAGCCCCGATTGGACAGGAGACGCGGCAGGCCGTCGGCGTAGCCACAGGCCACCAGGCCGATGGTGCTGGGCCGTTGCGCCCGCCAGGTGCGACCGTAGCTCACCGATTCGCCGGGCTTGAGACGGGTCAGGCGGAGGAGGCGGCTCTTGAGGCTCAGCACCGGCCGCAGCCCGGCGCTGTCGCCGATGCCTCGCGGCGAATACCCGTAGAGGCCGATGCCCGGCCGCACCATCTCCAGGCTCATCTCGGGCATGTCCAGAATGGTGGCCGTGTTGGAGACGTGGCGCACCGGCACCCAGTCCAGCCGCCGGGCCACCGTCAGGAAGGCGCGGTACTGTGCTAGGGTGAAGGTCTTGTCCCCCTCCTCAGCGCTGGCGAAGTGGGTGAAGAGCCCCTCCACCTTCAGAGCGCCCACCTCCCGCAGGGACTCCGCCAGGGCGATGGCCTCCTGCGGTCGCAGGCCGTAGCGGTTCAGCCCCGTGTCCACCTTGATGTGGACGGGCTGCACCGTTCCCACCTCGTGGGCGGCCCGGGCCAGGGCCAGCGCCATCTCACGGTCGGCCACGGTGGGGGTCACCCTCAGCTCCACCAGCCGGCGCGCCTGCCCGGGGTGACTGGCTCCCATCACCAGGATGGGGGCCTCCACACCAGCCCGGCGCAGCTCCTCCGCCTCCTCCAGGCAGATGACGGCCAGGCCATCGGCCCCCGCCTGCAGAGCGGCCCGGGCCACCCCAACGGCGCCGTGGCCGTAGGCGTTGGCCTTCACCACCGCCAGGAGCTGGGCCCCCTGCACCCGTCGCTTCAGGGCCTGGACGTTGCTGGCGAGAGCGTCCAGGTCTATCTCCGCCCACAGGGGACGTCCCGGCCAGGGAAGGGCTTCCGACTCGTAAGCCACTGACTCACCTCTACCCTAGAGTTAACGCCTCCGGTAGGCGCGAGGTTCCTTTCGTGGCCGTGAGGAGAGAGGCCCTTCGCCCTCGCGGCGCTTCCTGCCCGACAGCCGTCGGGCGGCCTCCCCTAGGGCACCAGCGCCCATTCCTCGGGGAGGCGGTAGCGGAAGACCCGCCGCGTGAAGCCCTCGCCGTCGAAGACCCGTGCGTAGCCGGAGCGCTTTATCTCCCGGTAGGTGTTGACGATCTGGATGATGCGCTTGGCCCGCAGGTTGAAAACCACCGCGCCCGCCTTCACCGGCCGCAGGCTAGCCTCCTGCGTGTCCTCGTCCACTACCCGGAAGACGGGCTGCTGGTGGGGGGGCAGGCTGCGCAGGGCGGCCCGGATGGCCTCGCGGCTCTCCGGCGTGTTCTGCTCGTCGAAGACGGCCAGGCCGGAGAGAACGTAGTCCTTGAGGTTGCGGTAGTAGTTCTCCGCCCCGTCCAGGAGCTCCTCCACAGAGGAGGGGTTGTTGGCGCAGGCGGCCACCAGGGCTGGCAGGACATCGGCGTGGGCGATGAAGCTGACGGCCCCCTTCTCGTCTATTACGGTGCAGCGGATGACGTCCATGGGAGGCTCACCCCGGGGGCCGGGCGGTCCGGCTACAGGGTAACACTGGCTACGGGGGCTGTCAACGAGGGCCGGTTTGACCCTCCCGACAGCGGGACTTATAATGGGCCATGCCTCGCCTGTAGGGACGTTCCTGGTGGCGTAAGGAGGCACTCTTGCCCAAGCGTACCTATCAGCCCAAGAACCGGCGTCGCCAGCGGCGGCATGGCTTCCTGGCCCGCAACCGGACCAGGGGCGGACGGGCCGTCCTCAAGCGGCGACGCCTCAAGGGGAGGTGGCGGCTCGCCGTCTGAGGGGGCCGTGGCCGGGCTGATGCGGCTCCGCGGACGCCGCGCCTTCGATGAGGTCTTCCGACGGGGCCGCGCCTACAGCGATGACCTTCTGGTGGTACGAGTCCTGCCCAACGGCCTGCCCTACAACCGGTTCGGCTTCGTCGCTGGCAAGCGGGTCGGCAAGGCTGTGGTGCGCAACAAGGTGAAGCGTCGTCTGCGGGAGGGGATACGCCTTCTGGAGTTGCGCCCCGGCTGGGACATAGTCGTCATCGCCCGCCCGGCCGCCGCCGCTGCCGATTACCACACCCTGAAGCGCTCGGCCCTGCGCCTCCTCTCGAGGGCGGGGGTAGCCCCGCCTCCGGGTGAGGCGGGCAGCGAACGATGAAACGGATAGTCCTGACGGGTATCACCTTCTACCAGCGGTGGGTCTCCCCCCTGAGGCCCCCCTCCTGCCGCTTCTTGCCCACCTGCTCCCAGTACGGCCGGGAGGCGGTGGAGCGGCACGGTGTCCTTAAGGGAGGGCTTCTCACGCTCTGGCGGCTCCTCCGCTGTCATCCCTGGCACCCCGGTGGATACGACCCTGTCCCCTAGCCACCGAAGAGGACCGCGCGCCGGCCGCCGCACGGGCGTCCTGGCGGCCCTGGCTGCCATCGCCCTGGGGGCAGTAGCCAGCGGCTGCGCCCAGGTGGCCAGCCCCGTGGGCTGGGCGCCCCCGGTGCCCGCCCAGCAGCAGGTCATCGTCAGCCTGGAGGCGGGACGCCTCAGTGCTCTGGAGGCCGGAAGCTGGCGACAGCTCTGGCGCTTCCCCGAGTCCGACAGCCGCTGCCCGGACGCCGAGACGGGCGAGGAGGTGGGCGACCTGCGCCTCCAGGCCATATACGGCGCCCCCGTGGTCACCGCCAGCACCGTCTACCTGGGCGCCTATGACAGCCGCGTCTACGCCCTGGACCGCCAGACAGGCGATTGCCTCTGGACCTTCGATACCGGCGGCCCCATCATCGGCGGCCTGGCCCTGGACGAGACGGCCGGCATCCTCCTCGTCCCCTCGGACGATGGCCGCGTCTACGGCCTGGACCCGGCCACCGGTCGCCCCAGGCCGGGCTGGCCCTTCCAGACCGGCAAGGGCGTCTGGGCACGGCCCCTCATCGACCAGGGCGTGGCCTACATCGTCTCCCTGGACCGCCACCTCTACGCCGTGGACCTGGCCACGGGGCGGGAGCTCTGGCGTTACGAGGCCAGAGGGGGCCTCATCTCCGACCCCGTCCTGGCCGATGGCCTCCTCTTGGTTGGCGGATTCGACCGCAGGCTTTACGCTATTGATGTGAGGACGCGCGCTCCCGCCTGGGCCGAGCCCTTCCGCGCCGACAACTGGTTCTGGGCCGCCCCCGTGGTGGCCGGGGGCACCGTCTACGCCGCCAACCTGGACGGCCGCCTCTATGCCCTGCGGCTGACGGATGGACAGCTCCTCTGGACCCAGGACGTCCAGCAGCCAGTGCGCGCCCGACCGCTCCTGGCCAGCGGCCCGGGCGTCCTGATCGCCATCAACCGGGACGGCCAGGCCTACGGCCTGGACCCCGCCTCTGGCTCTCCCAGATGGGGGCCGGTGGAGATAGGGGCCACCGTCCTCGCCTCCCCCGCCCCTATCGATGGCGCGGCCCTCGTCAACACCCAGCCCGGCGGCCTCTACCGGCTGGACCCGGCCAGCGGCGCTCTCAGCCGCGTGGTGCAGCCATCATGAGCGCTCAGAGAGAGCCTTCCGCCGGGGGCCTGCGTCCCACCCTGGGCCAGCGCCTGCCCGTCATCCTCATGGCCCTCATCACCGGGGCGATATTCATCGCCGGCTCCCTGGGCTACAACCCCTGGGACGCCTTCTTCGTCAACCCCCTGATAAACCTGCTCATCCTCTTCAACAACGCCTTCCTGGGGGCCTTCGGGGTGGCCATCATCGTCTTCACCGTCTTCATGAGGCTGGTCACCCTCCCCCTCACCATACGCCAGTTCCAGTCCACCCGGGCCATGACCGCCCTGCAGCCTCGCCTGCAGGAGATCCAGAGGAAATACAAAGACCCCAAACGGCGGCAGGAAGAGACCCTCAAGCTCTACCGCGAGGCTGGGGTTAACCCTCTGGGCTGCCTGCTCCCCATGTTGGTACAGTTTCCGGTATGGATCGCCCTCTACCACGCTCTCAACCTCATGGTGCGGGACGTGCCGGAGGCCATCGTCGGCCTCTCCCAGCGGCTCTATCCCTGGCGGTACCTCTACGATTCCCTGCCCCTGGAGCAGCGGTTTCTGTGGCTGCACCTGGGCCAGCCGGACGCCACCTTCATTCTGCCCATATTGGTGGGCGTCACCACCTACCTGCAGCAGCGGGTGAGCACCGCCCCCACCACGGTCACCAGCCGCGAACAGCAGCAGATGAACCAGATGCTCACCTGGATGATGCCCCTGATGTTCGTCTGGTTCACCCTGTTGGTGCCCAGCGGCCTTGGCCTCTACTGGTTGGTGAGCAATGTCATCTCAGTATTCATAAGCTACTTCGTTTACGGCGCTCGTGGTATAAACTGGCGTCAGGTGTTGCTGCCGATGCCTACCCCGGCAGCGACGCCGCCCAAGCCGACGGCGTCCAGAGAGGCGCCTCAGGAGGACGTCAGGACATCACCGCCACGCAAGAGGGAGAGCCATGCGCGAAGGCGTCGAGGCAAGCGGTAGGACCGTCGAAGAGGCCATCGAAAAGGCCCTGCGCAGTCTGGGCCTTACCCGAGAGCAGGTGAGCGTAGAGATACTCAGCGCCGGTCGGCCCGGCCTGTTCGGCCTGGGCGGCGAGGAGGCGCGGGTGCGGGTCGTCCCCCTGGAGCCCTCGCCCGTCATGGACGTGGAGGTGGAAGAGGAGGAAGAGGGGACCGTCATCGTCAAGGGGACGGACGCCCCGGAGGTGGCCCGTGCCGCCGAGTACCTGAAGGAGATGCTGCGCCTCATGGGCCTCAGCGTCCAGGTCTCCGTGCGCGCCCCCCAGACCCCGGGCGACGGCGCCGGCCGCGCCAGCGCCGTCTTGGACGTCACGGGGGAAGACCTGGGCATCCTCATCGGCCGCCGGGGGGCCACCCTCGCCGCCCTCCAGTATCTGGTGAACGTCATGATCAACCGCCAGTTCCAGAGCAAGGTCGTCGTCTCCGTGGACGTGGAGGGCTACAAGCGGCGGCGGGAGGAGGCCCTGCGGGGGCTGGCCCAGCGCATGGCCCAGCGAGTCAAGCAGACCGGTCGCCCCGTCACCCTGGAGCCGATGCCGGCCGCCGAGCGCCGCATCGTCCACCTGGCCCTGGTGAACGACCCCGACGTCGTCACCTCCAGCATCGGCAACGGCGAGGCCCGCAAGGTGATGATCTCGCCCCGGCGGCGCAACCGCAACCAGGGCCGTCGTATCTGAGGGGGATGCCCCGCCTCCTGGTAGTGGGCCATCTGGCCCAGGACCTGGTGCCCGGTGGCTGGCGACTGGGGGGCACTGCCGCCTACGCTGGCCTCACCGCCGCCCGTCTCGGAGTGGAGACCATCGTCCTGACGGCGGCGGCCATAGAGATGCCCACCCTGCCCGGCCTGACCCTCCACCGCGTCCCCAGCCCCGTCACCACCCGGTTCCGCAACGAGTACGACGCCAGCGGCCATCGTCGCCAGCAGGTGCTGGCCCGGGCGCCCGCCATCGGCCCCCCGGACGTGCCCGACCACCTGCGGGAGGCGGAGATGGTGCTCCTGGGGCCCGTGGCCGGGGACGTGGATCCTGCCCTGGCCACCCTCTTCCCCCGCTCCCTCCTGGGCGCCTGCCTCCAGGGGTGGCTCCGTCAGGTGGACGAGAGGGGGCTGGTGCGCCCTCTCCCCCCCGACCGCTGGGGGGCCGACGCCGTCCTGGACCGCGCCGATGCCCTCTTCCTCTCGGACGAAGACCTGGACCCGGCCCAGGCCCCATCCGTCCTGGAGCGGTGGGCAGAGCGCGTCCCCATCGTCGCCTTCACGCGGGGGGAGAGGGGAGCTGAGGTCTGCCACCGCGGGGAGTGGCGTCACATAGACGCCTTCCCTGCCCGGGTGGTGGACCCCACGGGGGCGGGGGACGTCTTCGCCGTCGCCTTCCTGGTGCGCTTCTACGAGAGCGCCGACGCCTGGGCGGCGGCCCGCTTCGCCGCTGCCGCCGCCTCCCTGGTCATAGAAAAAGAGGGGGTGGACGGCGCCCCCTCTCGCTCCCAGGTGGAGGAGCGGCTGCGGGCCTATCCGGACATCGTCTGCCGCTGAGGGGGGCCGGCCTCCGCCGTCTCCAGGTACTCCAGGCCCCGCTCCAGCCGCTGCAGGCGCAGCTCCGTCAGGCCGAAGCGCTCCCTCAGGTCTTCCAGAATGGGCGCCTCGTCGAAGCCGCGGCAGGAGAAGATGTCCATCCACACCATGCCCCGCTCCGGGAAGGTGTGGACGGCGATGTGGCTTTCGGCGATCATGACGAAGCCGGAGATGCCCCAGTCCTGGGGCTTGGGCCCCACATAGCGAACGACCACCGGCTGGCTGATCTTGGTCATGCCCAGCCGCTCTGGGTACTCGTCCAGCAGCTCCCGCACCAGGCTCTGGTCCGCCAGGGCCTGAGGGTCGCCCCCGTAGCCGTCCACCACCAGGTGCATCTGCCCCCCCTTACACTCCGATGGCCCCCGCCCCCCGCGTCCCGACGCGGCTGACGGTGGCCATCTCGGTCTCGTATTCGTCTGACCCCCTCAGGTTAGCATGCAGGGGGGCTATTGACAATGGGCTCACTGGCCCCCTGCCTCCGTCTGGGCCTGGCGCCGGCCTGGCCGGGGGCGCGGGCCGGTCTCAGCGGGGCTCTCCCGGCGCCTCCAGGAGGAGCACCTCCAGGGCCAGCCGGGCGTTGACGTTCTCCTCCAGGTAGCGACGGGTCGTCCCCAGGGCGGAGAGGAAGCGCACCACCTCCTCCGGCGGCACCGACCGCGCCAGCCTCTCCAGCTCCTGGCGGCGGTGGCTGTGGAGGACAGCCTCCGGCGCCCCCTGCTGGACCAGCAGCACGTCCCGCCACCAGGCCTGCCACATCTCCAGGGCCAGCGAGACCTCGTCCGCTCCCGGGCTACTCCCCTGGCCGTTCTCCTCCCCGGCCGGCCCCTGGCGCAGGGAGTAGGACTGGGCCAGCTCCTCCGCCAGCGCCAGCCGCTCCCGCAAGTCCAGGCCCGGCAGGCTGGCCGCCCGCTCCAGCTCCCGCTCCCAGCGCTCCCGCAGGGCCTCGTCCCGGGCCAGGGCGATGGCGACGCCCGGACGCCCCTGGGCGAGGCGGGCCAGGTAGCGGGCCGTCTCCGGGGGGACTCCTAGCTCCGTCAGCGCCTCGACCAGGGCGGAGAGGGGGACGCGGCCCAGGGCCAGCCGCTGACAGCGGGAGCGGATGGTGGGGAGGAGCGCCTCCTCCCGGGCCGTCACCAGGGCCAGCACCACGTCCGGCGGCGGCTCCTCCAGCGTCTTCAGGAAGGCGTTCTGCGCCTCCTGATTCATGGCATCGGCCGGGTCGATGATGGCCACCCGCACGCGGCTCTCGTAGGGCTTCAGGGCGAGGGCCCGCTCCAGCTCCCTGACCTGGCCGATGCGCACCTCCCGCCGCCCCGCCTCTACGGTCACCTCCTGGACGTCGGCGTGGATGCCCTCCTCGATGCGTCGGCACTGGCGACACTCCCGGCAGGGCCGGCCCTCCGGCGGAGCCAGGCAGTTCAGCGCCTGGGCCAGCCGCTTGGCCAGGGTGTGCTTCCCCACTCCTCTGGGGCCGACGAAGAGATAGGCGTGGGAGGTCTGCCCCAGCCTGACCGCCGCGGCCAGGGCCATCACCGCCCGCTCCTGCCCGATGATGCCCCACATAGCTCCCGCCAGGGGCCCGAGCGCTGTCAGCCCTCCGGCCACAGCTCGCAGCGCATCAGGTCTTCGTAGCTCTCGCGGCGGCGCACGGGACGCGCCTGCCCGTCCCGCACCATCACTATCGCCGGTCGCAGAGAGGCGTTGTAGTTGCTGGCCATAGCGGGGGCGTAGGCGCCGGCCGCCGGCATGGCCAGGACGTCGCCCGGCTCCAAGGGCGGCAGCTCCACGTCCCACAGCAGGACGTCCCCGGACTCGCAGTACTTCCCGGCCACCGTCACCCGCTCCCGGCGCTCGTCCCGGGCCTTGTTGGCCACCAGGGCTGAGTAGCGGGAGCCGTAGAGGGCAGGGCGGATATTGTCGGCCATGCCGCCGTCCACGGCCACGTAGCGCCGCACCCCCGGTACCTCCTTGCTGGCTCCCACCGTATAGAGGGCCACCCCGGCCCGGGCCACGATGGCCCGGCCCGGCTCCACCACCAGCCGCGGCAGCGGCAGGCCGTGACGCTGGCATCCCTCTCGCAGCGAGGCGACGATGGCCTCGGCGTAGGCCGCCACCGCGGGGGGCGGCTCCTCCGGCACATACTGGACAGCGAAGCCGCCCCCCGGGCTCAGCTCCCGCAGCTCCAGGCCGTGGTGCTCCCCCATCTCCGCCGCGAAGGCCAGCACCAGCCCCAGCGCCTCCTGGAAGGGCGCCAGCTCGAAGATGGGCGAGCCCAGGTGAAAGTGAAGCCCCACCAGCTCCAGCGAGGGCGAGGCCAGCGCTCGTCGCACCGCCTCCTCCGCCTGCCCGGTGGCCAGCGGGAAGCCGAACTTGCTGTCCAGGACCCCGGTGGTGGTCTTGGCGTGAGTGTGGGGGTCGACGCCGGGGGAGACGCGCAGGAGGACGGCCTGCCTCCGGCCCGCCTCCGCCGCCAGCGCCGAGAGGGTCTCCAGCTCATAGAAATTGTCCACTACGATGCGCCCCACGCCGTAGGCCAGCGCCTCCCGCAACTCCTGGGGCGACTTGTTGTTGCCGTGGAAATAGATGCCCTCCGGCGGGAAGCCCACGGAGCGCAGGAAGGCCAGCTCTCCCCCGCTCACCACGTCCGCTCCCAGCTCCTCCTCCATCAGCAGGGCGGCCAGCGCTCGCCCTATGTAGGCCTTGCAGGCGTAGATCACCAGGCTATCGGGGTGGCGGGCGGCGAACTCCTCCCGGAAGGAGCGGCACATGAGGCGCAGCGTCTCCTCGTCGAAGACGTACAGGGGGGTGCCGAAGGTGCGGGCCAGCTCGACAGCATCGCAACCGCCCAGGGTCAGGTGTCCCGCCTCGTTGACCCCGGCTGTGACGGGCAGTATGCCGGACAGTCGCTGCACAGCGTCCAATTCCTTCCACCCTTTCGTGGAATCGGGGACGGCTAGACCAGCGTCCAGCGCTCTTCGTCCCCCTCCTGGCTGCGTCGCACCCGCCCCTCCGCCTGCAGCTTGTGCAGGTGGGCCAGTATCTGGCGCCGCGCCATGGGGACGATACGCCGGTCGAGCTCGGGATAGATGTAGCCGAGCAGCTGGCGCACCGTGTTGCGTCCCTGGCCCAGGAGCTGCAGCACCTGGGTCTCGCGCTCATGGCGGTGGTCTATCAGCTCCTGCAGCTTGCGGTTCACGTCCTGGACGGGCGGCCCGTGGCCGGGCAGCATCACCGCCGCCTCCAGCCCCTTCAGCCGCTCCAGAGAGGCCAGGTAGAGGGCCATGTCGCCGTAGGGCGGGGGCGAGACCGCCACCGTCCCCAGCCCCAGCACCGTATCCCCGGTGAAGAGGGCTCCCTCCTCTCGCAGGTAGAGACAGAGGGAGCCCATGGTGTGCCCCGGCGTGTGCACCGCCTGGATGGTGAGGCCGCCCACCTGCAGCGTCTCGCCGTCGGACAGGTAGCGGGCGGCGCTGATCCGGGCGGCGTCCCGACGGAACTGTTCCACCCGGCGGGCCCACTCCTCCTGTCCCTCGGGCACGTCCACGTCCTGGGGGGCCTCGGAGCGCCAGTCCCGCAGGAACTGCTCCTCCTGGGGGTGCAGCACCACCTCGGCACCCGTCGCCTCCTGGAGGCGGTAGGCGCCGCTGGAGTGGTCGAAGTGGTGGTGGGTGAGGACGATGTAGCGGATGCGGAGGCCAGGGAGGCCCTTCAGGTACTCCAGCCGGCTCTGCACCGAGTCATCGTCGCTGAAGCCACTGTCGATGAGGGCGCCCTCGTCGCCGTCGGCCACCAGGTAGACGTTGGGCGGCAGCGGCCCTATATAGAAAGGGGGCCGGGTAACGAGCGCGCGGATGCGGGGGGTGACCTCTCTTACCTCCAACCTGGCCCTCCTCGCCCTGGCATCAGGGCAAATGTTATCATAGTAGGCTCCTCGTTGGGGAGGAACGGCTATGCAGGTCTACCGGGACGGCACCTTGCGGCTGGTGCGGGTCGGCCCCCTGGGCGCCTTCGCCAACAACGCCTACGTAGTGGCGGACGAGGCCAGCGGCGAGGCGGCCATCGTGGACATGCCGGCGGAGGGAGAGAAGCTCCTGGCCGCCGTCGAGGGGTTGCGGGTGGTGGCCATCCTCCTGACCCACACCCATCCGGACCACTGGGCCAGCTACCGGCAGGTGAAAGCGGCCACCGGCGCTCCCGTATACTGCCACCCGGCGGAGGAGGGGATGCCCCGCAGCCAGATAGATGTCCCCCTGGCGGACGGCCAGGAGATAGCGGTGGGCCGCCTCAGGCTGCGCGTCCTCCACACGCCCGGCCACACGCCCGGTAGCTGCTGCTTCTACATCGGCCGCTACCTGATGTCCGGGGACACCCTCTTCCCTGGCGGCCCCGGTCACTCCCGCACCCCGGCCGACCTGCAGCAGGAGATAGCCTCCATTACCGGGAAGCTCTACCTCCTGCCGGACGAGACCATCGTCCTCCCCGGCCACGGCGAGGGGACGACCATCGGCCAGTCCAAGCGGGAGTACGCCGTCTTCGCCTCCCGCCCCCACCCTCCCGACCTCTGCGGCGACGTCCTCTGGGAGCAGTCCTGATGGGCATCTTCACCGGCATCATCGAAGAGGTGGGCACCGTCCTGGAGGTGGAACGGGGGCGTCTGCGCATAGGCTGTCGCCTCTGCCTGGAGGGCACCCGCCTGGGAGACTCCGTGGCCGTCAACGGCGTCGACCTCACCGTCTCCCACCTGGACGACCGGTCCCTCCATTTCCATCTGATGCCGGAGACCTACCGTCGCTCCAACCTGGAGGACCTCCGCCCGGGCGACCCCGTCAACCTGGAGCGGGCCATGACTCCCTCCTCGCGCTTCTCCGGCCACCTGGTGCGGGGGGTGGTGGAGGGGACGGGCGTCCTCCTCTCCCTCAAACCGGAGGAGGACGCCGTCATCGCCCGCTACCAGGCGCCCTCCCATCTCCTGCGTTACATCGTCGTCAAGGGGCCCGTAGCCGTGGACGGCGTCAGCCTCACCGTCATAGACCGGGACGCTACCAGCTTCGCCGTCTCCCTGGTCCTCTACACCCAGGAGCACACCAACCTGGTGCGGCGGCGCCCCGGCGAGCGGGTCAACCTGGAGACCGACATCTTCGCCCGTTACATAGAGCAACTACTGGCCGAGGGGCCCTATCTGGAGAGGCGGCGATGAGGCCGCCCCTGGCATCCCCTACTCTCACGCGTGCGGTATACTATAGCCAGAGCTTGCTGCGGGAGCGTGAGCCCTGACGAACCAGGACGACACACCAGCCCCGTCCCTCCCCTGGCGCGGAGGTGAGCTGTCCGTGGCCCTGGCAACCATCGAAGAGGCCATCGAGGAGTACCGCCAGGGACGCTTCGTCATCATCCTGGACGACGAGACCCGCGAGAACGAGGGTGACCTGACCATCCCGGCCGAGTTCGTTACCCCGGAGCACATCGCCTTCATGCTCCGCTACACCAGCGGCATCATCTGCGTCCCCATGACGGGGGAACGGCTTGACTACCTGGGCATACCCATGATGACCGGACACAACACCTCCCGGCACGGCACCGCCTTCACCGTCTCCGTGGACGCCCGCTACAACACCACCACCGGCGTCTCCGCCCACGACCGTGCCCAGACCATACGCGTCCTCATAGACCCCGCCACCAAACCGGCGGATCTCGTCATGCCCGGCCACGTCTACCCCCTGCGGGCCCGGGAGGGCGGCGTCCTGGTGCGGGCCGGCCACACCGAGGCGGTGGTGGACCTCTGCCGCCTGGCCGGCCTCTACCCCGCCGGCGTCCTGTGTGAGCTCATGAACCAGGACGGCACCATGATGCGCTGGCCCAAGATCCGCCGCTTCGCCCAGCGCCACGGCATCAAGGTCATCACCGTCAACCAGCTCATACGCTACCGCATCCAGCGGGAACGACTGGTGGAGCGGGTGGCAGAGGCTCGGCTGCCTACCCGCTACGGCGACTTCCGGGCCATCGCCTACCGCAGCGCCGTCGACCCCAACGAGCACCTGGCCCTGGTCATGGGCGAGATCGTTCCCGAGGAGCCGGTGCTGGTGCGCGTCCACAGCCAGTGTGTCACCGGCGACGTCTTCGGCAGCCTCCGCTGCGACTGCGGCGACCAGATCCAGTTGGCCCTCCAGCGCATCGCTGAAGAGGGAAGGGGCGTCCTCCTCTACATGCGGCAGGAGGGGCGGGGCATCGGCCTCCACAACAAGATACGCGCCTACTCCCTGCAGGACGCCCACGGCCTGGACACCGTGGAGGCCAACGAGGCCCTCGGTTTCCCCGCCGACCGTCGCGACTATGGCATCGGCATGCAGATCCTCCTTGACTTGGGCGTGCGCAAAATGCGCCTCCTCACCAACAACCCCGCCAAGCGGGCCGGGCTGGAGGGCTACGGCCTGGAGATCGTGGAGCGGGTGCCCATCATGGCCACCCCCAACCCCTACAACTGGCGCTACCTGGAGACCAAGCGGGACAAGCTGGGTCACCTCATCGAAATGCCCTACTGAGGGGGCGGCGGGCGTGGGCGCCTTCTTCCAGGGCGATGTCCAGGGCGATGGCCTCACCTTCGCCATCGTCGTTGCCCGCTTCAACCGTGAGGTCACGGAGTGCCTCCTGAGCGGCGCCCTGGAGGCCTTCGCCCAGCACGGCGTCGACCGGGAACGACTGGACGTCGTCTGGGTCCCCGGCTCTCTGGAGCTGCCGGTGGTGGCCAAGCGGCTCGCCCAGACCGGCCGCTACGACGCCATCGTCGCCCTGGGCTGCGTCATACGCCACGAGACCCGCCACTTTGACCTGGTCTGTCAGGGCGCCACCCAAGGGCTGGTGCAGGCGGCCCTGGACACCGGCGTCCCCGTCCTCCATGGCGTCCTCGCTTGCTACACCCTGGAGCAGGCCCGCGACCGGGCGGGCGGCCCCCGTGGCAACAAGGGCTACGAGGTGGCCGTCAACGCCATAGAGATGGGCAGCCTCCTCCGCCGCCTCCGCTCCCTGGAGCCCCCTGGCTTGTAAGCCCCCCTCGCCCGTGCTACACTGGCCCCGACTCCCGCCCGGCCGGCTACGACGCCGGGCCCGCAGGACGGCGCGCCGCTGGCCCGCCCCGCTCCGGGGCGGGCTAGACGAGAGGAGGGAGCGACGTGGCTGTGGACTACGGCTCCTACCAGGACTTGGTCATCGAGAAGCGAGAGGGCATCGCCCTCATCACCATGAACCGCCCCGACCGCTTCAACGCCACCACCAGCCGCATGCACAACGAGCTGAGCCGCGTCTGGCTGGACATCGCCCGAGACGACGAGGTGCGGGTGGCCGTCCTCACCGGCGCCGGCGACTCCTTCTCCATCGGCGGTGATTACAGCCTCCTGGAGGAGAGCCTGGGCAACCCGGAGGCCGTCTGCAGCTTCCTCCTGCCAGAGGCCCGCGACCTGGTCTACAACATCGTCAACTGCGACAAGCCCGTCATCTCCGCCATCAACGGTCTGGCCATGGGTGCCGGCCTCGCCGCCGCCCTGGTCTCCGACATCAGCATCGCCTCGGAGCGGGCCCGCCTGAGCGACGGACACATGCGTCTGGGAGTGGCCGCCGGCGACCACGCCTGCATGATCTGGCCCCTCCTCTGCGGCATGGCCAAGGCCAAATACTACCTTCTCACCGCCGACTGGATCGACGCCCGGGAGGCGGAGCGCATTGGCCTCATCACCATGGTGGTGCCCCATGAGGAGCTGATGGACCGGGCCATGGAGGTGGCGCGGCGGCTGGCCAGCGGGCCCCAGCGGGCCATCCGCTGGACGAAGCGGGCCCTCAACCAGTGGCTGCGCCTGGGCGGCCTCGTCTCCTTCGACCTTTCCGTGGCCCTGGAGATGCTGGGCTTCCTGGACGCCGATGCCCAGGAGGGCTACCGCGCCATACGCGAGCGCCGGGAGCCACGGTGGCCCTCCCTGGGCGGCAGCGGGCCAGAGCGCAAAGGGTGAGAGTTGACCGAGGGCCCGCCAGCCAGAGAGCCCCTGACCGCCCCGCCCGTGGGGCCACCCGCCCTGGCCCGCACTCGGTGTTGCCTGAGAAGTCCAGACCCGCAATTCACGTCCGAAGGGGGCAAGAGATGGTAGACTACAGCTCTTACCACGACATGATCATCGAGAAGAGGGACGGCATCGCCCTCATCACCCTGAACCGGCCCGAGAAGTTCAACGCCACCGACGCCCGCCTCCACAACGAGCTGACCCGCATCTGGCTGGACATCGACCAGGACGACGAGGTGCGAGTGGCCCTGATAACGGGCGCCGGGCAGGCCTTCTCCGCTGGCGGCGACTTCACCCTCATCGAGTCCCAGTTGCAGGACCCGGAGCTGATCCTCCGCACCGTCATGAAGGAGGCCCACGACCTGGTCTACAACATGGTGAACTGCAGCAAGCCCATCGTCTCCGCCATCAACGGGGTGGCCGTGGGGGCGGGGCTGGCGGCCGCCCTGGTGGCCGACATCACCATCGCCTCGGAGCGGGCCCGCTTCGGCGACGGTCATGTGCGCCTGGGCGTAGCCGCTGGCGACCACGCCTGCATGATCTGGCCCCTCCTCTGTGGCATGGCCAAGGCCAAGTACTACCTGCTCACAGGGGAGATGCTGGACGCCCGGGAGGCGGAGCGGATAGGGCTGGTGAGCATGGTGGTGCCCCATGAGGAGCTGATGGACCGGGCCATGGAGGTGGCGCGGCGGCTGGCCAACGGGCCCCAGCGGGCCATCCGCTGGACGAAGCGGGCCCTCAACCAGTGGCTGCGTCTGGGCGGCCTCGTCTCCTTCGACCTGTCGCTGGCCCTGGAGATGCTGGGCTTCTTCGATGTGGACGTGCGAGAGGGGCTGCGCGCCCTCCAGGAGAAGCGTCAGCCCCGCTACCCCTCGGCCCAGGGCAGCTAGACGCCGCTCCACGGGAAGGGGTGAGGGCCCCATGGGGAGGGCGTAGTCCTCTACACCGTCGGCCACTCCAACCGTCGGCTGGAGGAGTTCCTGGAGCTCCTGGAGGGCCACAGTATCGCCCTTCTGGTGGACATAAGGCGCTTCCCGAGCTCGCGGCGGCATCCCCACTTCCGGGGGGAGGCCCTGGCCGCGGCGCTGGCCCGGCGGGGCCTGGACTACCTTCACCTGGAGGCCCTGGGAGGACGCCGCCGCGGCCTGGGGCCCCACTCCCCCAACGGCGGCCTGCGCAGCCCCGGCCTTCGCGCCTACGCCGACCACATGCTCACCCCCGAATTCCGGGAGGCGGTGGACCGTCTCCTGGTCCTGGCCGGTGCCAGGACCACAGCTGTCATGTGCGCTGAGGCCCACTACGCTCGCTGCCACCGCCTCCTCCTGGCCGACTACCTGACCTCCCGGGGCGTGGGGGTGCGCCATATCCTGGACAGGGGGCGCTGGGAGCCCCACACCCTCAGCCCCTCTGCCCGCGTCACGGAGGCGGGCGTCCTCTACCCTGCCCTCCTGTGAGGGGGCGACCTTGTGCCCCCGCCCGGCGGAGTTATACAATCGTCTTGGGCCTGCGGGCCCGTAGCTCAACGGCAGAGCGGCCGGCTCATAACCGGTTGGTTGGAGGTTCGAATCCTCCCGGGCCCACCAGAGCAGACCGAGAGCGGCTTCCTGCCCCAGCACCGGCAAGCCGGGCGCTCAGTCAGGCCCCCTGCCCACAATGCCGCTCAGTCCCTCGCCCCAGGACAGCCCCCATGATGCCAGGCCCCTCGTGCCCCCGTCCAGGCAACATACGTTCGAAGCCGCCACTTGCTCCAGGCCCAGGGGATGGGCTACCCTGGTGGGCGAGAGGGACCGGGGCGCCCCGCCGGCATCTCTGGCCTCCCGGTGTGGCAGCCCCAGCCCTCCCGCCCACGGAGGGGCCAGCGTGGACGTGTGGCAGAACATCGTCGCCTTCGTCGAGGAGAGCCGGGGCAACCCCGCCTACTACCCCCCTGCCCTACGGGCCGAGGCGGAAGCCCTCCACCGCCAGGTGATGGGGTGCTGGGCCTACGCCCTTCTGGTCCACCAGGAGGGCGACCTGGAGCCAAGGTTCGATGACCAGGTGAGGGTCCTGCTGAAGGGCGAAGGCGAGGTGGACGCCCTGGGGCTGCAACGGCAAGTAGCCCTGGGCCAGGTGCAGGCTGGGGACATCGAGGCCCCGCCTCCCTTCATCGCCTGCTATGTGGACCTGGCCGAGCGGCTGGCGATAGCCCCCCTGGGCAACGGCACCGCCCTGGCCCTTCGACTGCCTGCCCTCATCTTCTGGACGATGGAGCGAGCCCTGGCCGCCGAAGCAGGCTGGGACCACATCGCCGGCCAGGACCTACGGCAGGCCATCCATCGCCATCCCCGGACTGGGCCTCTCCTGGAGCAACTGGTCAGGCGAGGCGAAGACGCCACCGCCCTCGTCCAGTCTGCCTGGGGCCTGAGCCAGCTTGAGGCTAGACGTGACCGGTCCGGCATCCCCCGCCGCTTCCTGGTCGTCGAGGGGCAGCCCCTGCCCGCCCTGGGGCCGGAAGCCCACGTCCTGGAGCGAGTGAGGGGCCTGCTCAGACAAGAGCTAGGCAGGGGCATCCACAGCGCCCGCTCCAAGAGGCAGATAGCCCCCCTGCATGAGGAGGGCCAGGAAGAAGGGCATCCCCAGCCCTCGGCCCCCGCCCTGGCGGTCCAGGAGGAGGACGTCGTGCTGCTGAAGGTGGACCTTCAGGAGGCCCTGGCCACTCTGAGCGAAGAGATGAGGGCCATCGTCAGGCTGGCGCTCGTGGAGGGGCTCTCCCAGCAGGAGGTCGCCCGCCGCCTCCGACTCTCCCAGCCCACCGTCTCCCGCCGCCTCCAGGAAGCCTTGAGGCTCCTACGGCAGCGTCTAAGCCGCTAGGTAGAGCGAGGCTCGCCCCCCTGCCCCCTAACCCCTGGCTGCCAGGCTGAATAGAATCGCCTCGCTGCTACCCCTTCTCCTGATGGAGACCCATCGAGGAGGTGCAGCAGCCAATGGCGACCATCACCATCAAGCTCGATACCGCCCGGGGCACCTACAGCCAGAGGGAGAGGTTCAGGGGTGCCGCCGACCTCCAGGAGCTTCTGGCCTTCCAGGCCTTCATAGCCCCCAGCTTGGCCGCCCTGGAGACCTCCCTAAGGACCTGGCGGATGATGTCCCGCCGCCAGGCCCAGGCCGACGCCGATGAGGGGGTGACCAGGGCATGACCACCGCCAGGTCCATCCCCAAGCCGCCCTTCGTCATCACTGTCCGCCGCTCCTTCCTGGGAGGCAGGGAGGTGGTCGTGGCCAAGGTGACCTTCTCCCTGGAGGACGAAGCCGTTGTGCTGGCCTACGCCCTTGGCGGCAGACCGAGGCTCAAGGGCGACGCCTTCAGCATCCCGGCCGAGGCCCTCGACATAGCCCAGCGGGCTGGTGCCCGCCGGCTGGAGGTGGGCGTCCAGGTGGTGCCTGGCCTCGTCGAGCACTACAGCCTGGCCCTTTCCAGGGCCCGAGAGGTGGGCGTCCCAGGCACCTTCGACGGGCAGCCTGAGGCGTGGTTCAGGCTCCGGGACTTCGACAGGCAGCCCGATGCCCCAGGCTGGCCGTGGGCATGGGTGCCGCCCGAGCGAGTGGTCCGGATTGGCTGAGGAAGCCCCAGGGGAGGGCTGGCTCTAGCCCTCCCCTGGACGGCACCACACCACACGGAAAGGAGGCGATTGCCCTATGCAGAAGGTTAACACAAACGGAAGCCGACCGAAAGAGGAGCTGGCCCAGACCCGGCCCATCGCCGAGGCCGGGAGCCAAGAGAAGGGCGGCAGGAGGCAGCCCAGGGCACCGGGACGGAAGTGGGTCCGCTTCCCTGTGGCCGCCCTCCTGGACGGACGGCTTCGCCTCTCGGACCTCCGCCTCTTGGGCCTCATCCTCGCCTACTCCGACCGCCGCTCCAGGACCACCTTCGCCTCCAGCACCACCCTCGCCCGGGCGGCAGGCATCTCCCCCCGCCAGGCCAAGGACAGCCTCCGACGGCTCGCCGAGCTGGGCTACCTCGCCACCTACCGGAGCCCCGACCGCCAGACGCCCCAGCGAGGCATCAGGACCGAGGTCTACCAGGGGGTGAAGCAGAGTTCACCGGTGAAGCACACTTCACCACCCCGGTGCACTCCAGTTCACCACCCCGGTGAAGCAGAGTTCACCACCCCGGTGAAGCAGAGTTCACCCATATCCAGATGTCCTATCCAGAGATGATGTTCCAGAGCACCCGGCAGCACCGACATCTCATCCTGAGCCGAGGGGGGCTCTGCCCCCCTCTGACCCCCCGACGACTGCAGGGGCGGAGCCCCTGCACCCCGACCAAGGGGGAGCACCGTCCTCTGCCCCTCTGGGCGGAGAGTCGAGGACTACGGAGAGAGGATATACCCGCCCCGCCCTGGCTGGACCCCTGGGGCGACTGGAGGCGGCGCTGGGGGAGGTAGGGGATGGGGCGCCCGAGTCCTATCCCGCCCGGTGTGACCTCTCCTCTCGCCTGCTGGTGGCTGCCCTCGCCCTGGTCCGTAGCCTAGAGGCGGCAGGGCGGGGGCTCCTGACCGCCGTAGCCGAGGGCTGTCCCGGTCTCTATGGCGAGGAGGAGGAGGCCGAGGAGTCTCCCGCCCGCTGGGTAGAGGCGAGGCTTCGGACTCTGGCTGCCCAGGCCAGGCGCTCCAAGGGCGAGTTCGAGAGCTTCCTCCTGGAGCTACGCCACCTCGCCGAGGCGACCCGCCACGCCTGCATGGTCCTGGCTGTGCTGGTCGGGTGGGATGGCAGGCGATGGACCTGGCGAGCGGTCCAGGGGCTGGCCCGAGAACTCTGCCAGGAGGCGGCGGAGAGATGGGGCGTCCCCGTGACGGGCAGCCTCCTGGACATGGGCGAGGCCCTCGTCTACTTGCTGGCCGAGGAGCGGGACGGTGCCCTCACGCTACGGGTGCCGAAGGAGGAGCTGGTCCACCGGCTGCCTGAGCTGAAGCCCTTCCTGCCCCAGGAGGAGAAGCCATGATGGACTGCCAGAGGAGTGACGACCACGAGGAGGTCCTGCCCGCCCTCTGCCCGTGCTGTGGGCTCCCTGGCGTCGGCATCGAGGCGGTAGTCGTCACCGCCTGCTCTGAGTGCCGAAGGCTGCTCCACCTCCGCCGCTCGTCCAGGGGCAGCTTCATAGCCGAGAGCATCGCCGAAGTGCTGGCCAGGGGACCCTCCATCCTCGCCTTGCCAGCCTTGGACTTGCTGCTGCTGGCGGGGCTGAGGCGACTGGGGGGCAAGCCCACCACCATCCGGGGCCTACGCCAGTGGCTGAAGCGACTGGCGGGCATAGATGTCCCTGCCCACCAGCTACGAGCTGCCCTCCAGAGGCTTGAGCGGGAGAGGCTGGTCCAGAGGACAGGGGGCGGAGGCGTCAAAGGCTCCGATGTCAGGTGGGCGTGCCGGACCAGGGCGACGACTCTAGCCGAGGCCATCCAAAGAATACCAGTCCATAATTCTTGAAAATACGGATTCGTGATTCTTTGCCCACCTGGTTACTGGGGTCTGGGGGAGCAGGACTACATCATGGCTGTGGCCTAGCTCCATAGGGCCAGTCGCCAGCCACAGGCGATGCAGTAGAGGTCCACGCCGCCGTCTATTCGCTCCTGGTAGATGCCGCCGCCACAGCGAGGGCACCTGGACGGCGGCGGGGGCGGTGGCGGAGGCGAGCAAAGGGGGCAGGGGCAGGGTCTCCAGGGCCGCTCTCGCTCCCATCGCCTGGCCAGACGACGGAGGGCTTCCGTCTGCCACAAGGCGGCAGGGCGGGGCCTCTCGGCCCTTCGCCATTGCATCATCGTCTTCAGCATAGCCCATGACGGGACGGCGAACGAGGATAGGAGGTCTTTTAGGAGCAGGAGTCACATTTCCCAGTTCAGGGTGTCGAGAGTTCCCAAATGTGCCCTCCAGGCCCCCGTCGTGGTTCACCCCTCCTGGCCACGCCCTTACCCTCATCGTCCCCAAGGCTTGAGAGGTCTCCATCGGCATCAGGGCGAGCGCCCGGGCGCTCGCCCTCTGGTTCTCGAAGTCTAGCTGAAGGGAGGCGATGCAGCATGGGCGACGGCCCGGGATGTGAGTGGTGCCCCGACCTCTCGGCCTGTGGGCAGCGGTGCTGGCTGATGCAGCACCTGGCCGAGCGGGAGCAGGTGGTGAGGCGGGCGAGGGAGCTACTGCCGCTGGCCCTGGCGGTGGTGGCCCGTCACGGAGAGCCGACACCCCTGGCGGGCGACACCGACGCCTTCACCCTGGCCTTGGGGTTCGCCAACAGCATCTTCCTGACGGGGCGGTGGTGCCTGTGCCAGGCGCCCACTGAGGTGGCCTACTGGGCCTACCCCGACGGGCGGCACGGCTGGCTGTGTCGGCGGTGCAAGGGCATCACCCAGCTAGGCTAGGGTCTTATCTCAAGGCTTTGGGGGGTGCTCCCAGGGAGCACCCCCCATCTCATTGGCCCTGGCCGGGTATGGGGCCATCGGCCAGGGCAGAAGTCCAGGAGCGAGAAGGAGGTTAGAGCATGCTGGCGACGGTTGTCAAGGTCGAGGAGAAGGCGGGTCAGAAGGCCCCCTTCTGGGTCGTCCACGTCGAGGGCGAGGAGAAGCCCATCTACGCCTTCGACCCGAAGGTGGGGCGGGCCCTCGTGCCTGGCCTGTGGGAGCTGGACATCGACACGTCGGGCAGGTTCCCCAAGGTGAAGGCAGCCCGCCCCGTGGCCAGCGTGAACGGGAGCGAGCCCGCCCAGGCCGAGGGCGAGGGCGAGCGGGCCGTCACCGTCCACCTGGTGGTCAGCTTCGACCCTCAGGCCCTGGCGGAGTTCATCGGCCTTCTGGCCGAGGTCCTCAAGACCAGGTCCTAGCCAATGCCCTACGGGGGCGGGGCGGCGGCCAGGCCCCACCGCCGCCTCTGCCCCCACCTGCCTGCCGAGAAGGCCAGACGGGCGACGGCTCTGCCGTCGCCCCTGGACCGGTGAAGCCCAACAGCGAAAGGAGGTCGAGCCATGAGCCACGTAGCGCTACGGGTCTCGCTACCCGGCGGGTTCGAGGTCGTCGTCCTGGAGAGCGGTGAGGCAGCCATCGAGGCGGGCTGCACCCTGGAGTGTGGCCACTGCTACCGCTACGCCAGCGAGTGCTTCCACAGGGCGGAAGTGCCCACCCCCATCCAGGCGTGGCACTTAGTGGCCGCCTTCTGGCCCCTGCTCTCCGAGAAGGAGCGGCAGCGGGCCAGGAGCCTCTTCGACGAGGTCCTACGGGGCGAGCCCGCCTCGGCCACCTAGGCCGAGCCCACGAGGCTGAGAGGGGGGCAGGAGCCAGGTGGGGCACCCTCTGACCCTCTGGCCCTCGCTCCCCTCTCTCAGCCCAGACCATCGGGCCAGACCATCGAGCCAGGGAAGGAGGCGAAGGAGATGAGCATCGAGCGGGGCCTTCGAGAGCTTGCCGACATGGTGACCGAGCTGCAAGAGCGGGTCGCCTCCCTGGAGGAGGAGGTGGAGCGGCTCCAGAAGGAGGTCGAGGAGCTGAGGGAGGAGCTGGACTTCCGGACGACGGCCTTGGCCCGGCGGGTGTTGGGGAGGTGAGGGCCGGCAGTGGGCCTAGGCGCTGGGGGGCAGCCCGAAGGGGAGAGGGCTTCCCTCTGGGCTGTCCCCCTCACTTCAGCCAGCGCCTCCAACTGTCCCAGGCCAGGAGGACCAGGCCCAGGAAGGCCAGGCCGACGAGGGAGACGAGGGCGAGGAAGGCGATGGGCATCTCCCTTACCCCCTACGGCCCCGATGGTAGCCCACTCCAGCCCTCAGGGGGAAGCCTCATCCTTCGGGAGACCAGGGCAGAGAATCACATTCTTTGCCCCCAGACCCTGCCCCAGGGAGACCGTTCGGAGCCCTGGAGACCGATGGACCGAACTGTAGGGGGAATTGCCCGGCGACCCACCAGGTCCAGGGGGAATTGGCCGAAAGAACGGCCCATCGGTCTCCGGAGTCCCCATCGGTCTCCCAGCAGGGGGCTGGCCAGGACGGGGCCTCTAGCCCAGGCGGTCGGCGGGGGAGAAGCGGCGGTGGGCCTGGAAGGCCAGCGCCTGGGCCTCCTGCTGGGTGTAGCGTCGGAGCATGGCGATGGACTTCCAGCCCAGCACCTGGAGGATGTCGGAGTCGTTCATCCCCGCCCGCTTCATCTCGATGGCCGCCGCCCTACGGAAGGCATGGACCCCCTTGTGGGGGACGCCCGCCCTCGCCGAGAGCCGCCTCACCATTTGCAGGAGGCCGCTCTCGCTGAGGGGGCCTCGCTCCCCCCGCCAGACGGGGCCAGACTCGATGCCCCAGCGCCTCAGGTAGCGCTCCAGGGCCTGGAGGGCAACCGCCCCCAGGGGCACCTCTCTGGCTCCCGTCTTCCCCCTCACCTGGGCCGCTCCCCGCTCCCAGTCCAGCCCCTCACAGGTCATGGAGACCAGCTCGCCCGCCCGGAGGCCGGTGTCGTAGAGGACCAGGAGGGCGGCGTAGTCCCTGAGGCCCTGGCGGCTCCTACGGTCACAGGCCAGCAGCAGGCGCTTCACCTCGGCGGGGGTGTAGGCGGGCATGGGGGGCGTCCGGAAGGTGGGCAGCTTCAGGGAGCTGGTGGGGTCGCTCCTGGCCTCGCCCTCGGCCTGGAGCCAGCGGTAGAAGCGGCGGAGGGCCAGCAGGTGCTCCCTGAGGGTCTTGGCGCTCCTCTGGGGGTAGGCTTCCTGGAGGAAGGCGGCCATCTCCCCTGGCCGGAGCCGCCCAGGGTGACGGTCCTCCCCCAGCCAGGCCAGCAGGCGGCGGGCGCTCTGGAGGTAGTGCTGGCGGGTTCGGGGGCTGAGGCGCTGGGCCTCCAGGTGGAGGGCGAAGCCCCTGAGGAGGGCCGGGCAACCGGACGCTCGGTTGGCATCCCTGGCCAACTTGACACCTCCCGTTATGGGGTGGGAAGGGGCGAGTTCCGGATTGGGAAGGGCAAGGTGGACAGGGTTCCCCCGTAGCTCAACGGCAGAGCGGCCGGCTCATAACCGGTTGGTTGGAGGTTCGAATCCTCCCGGGCCCACCAGCCCAACCCCTACTCGCTCTCTCTCGAGGAAGGCCGCGGCTCCCGGGCCTTTCCCGGAGCGCAGGTGCCCAACGGCCCGTCCATCCAGGGCCAGCGGTGACTTATACTGTCGATGGGGCTGGTCGCCTGACCGGTCCTCGGATGCCTATGGAGCAGGAGCTCGTCCAGCACATCCGCCAGGTGCTGGCCACCTACACCCCCAGGCTTCTGGAGGAGCCCGGGGCCATACCCGCGGCGGTGCTGGTACCCCTCTACCTGAAGCGGGGCGCCACCTACGTCCTCTTCACCGAGCGCACTCAGTATGTGGAGCACCACAAGGGGCAGATCTCCTTCCCCGGCGGCGCCTACGAGCCCCAGGATCCGGACCTCATGACCACCGCTCTGCGAGAGGCCCAGGAGGAGATAGGTATCCGGCCTCAGGACGTCCAGGTGCTGGGCCAGCTCGACGAGATAATCACCATCACCAATTTCAAGGTGACGCCCTTTGTGGGGCTGGTGACCACCGATGAGGACTACCCCTTCGCCCCCCATCCGCACGAGGTGGCCACTATCCTGGAGGTCCCCCTCTCCCATCTCCTGGACGACCGTAACATGGAGCTGGAGCTGAGGCAGCGGCGGGGCGAGGTGGTGCTGGTGCCCGCCTTCAACTGGAACGGCTACCGCATCTGGGGGGCCACGGCCCGCATCCTAAAGCAGTTCCTGGACCTGGTGAGGGGATGACCACGGGGGCGGCACCGGAGCGGCTCGTAGAGGGGGAGGGCGGCCCCACCTGCCGTCGCTGTGGTGGCCGGCGCTGGCAGGTGGAGCGACGGCCCAAGGGGCGGCTCCGCTGGCTGCTGGAGATGGCCATCGCCACCCCGGAGGTCCTCCTCTTCGGCGACGAGTCCCCGGGCTGGCCGTCTCGAGAGGCCGAGCTCTGGACCTGCCTCTCCTGCGGCCGCCGCGTCCGCCTCTAGGCCACCAGGGCTACCCGCCCCTTCACCGAGACGAAGAGATAGGCCGGCGGCTGGTTGCGGCGGAACAGCACCTCCACCCCCGGATAGAGGTCCACCACGTCCACGTCTCGCAGGACCCAGTAGTGGTTGCCCAGGCGGACGTCCACCCTCGCCAGGGTGGGCCAGAGGGTAATGAGGAGGGTGCCCTCGCCTCCCTCGCTGGGCATGGTCAGCTGGTAGACGGGCTCCCGCGGCCCCTCCTCCGAGCGTGGAGGCCGGCCCGGGGTGGGCCGCGGCACGCCGAAGGGGGCCTGCCGCACGGTGGCCCCCAGCAGTTCCCCTATGGCCTCCACCGCTCCGGGATCGGACAGGCGCATCCCCTAGCCTCTGGCCGCCTCCGCGCAGGTCACCCCCTCCGGTCCCACCACGGCCGAATGGGGAGTGCCCGCCGGCAGCTCCAGGCGGTCGCCCGGGCGCAGGTGGAAGCTGGGGCCGGCGGGCTCTACCGTGAAGCGGATGGAGCCCCGCACACAGTAGAGGACCTTGTGATAGGGATGGCTGTGGACGCCGTAGACGTAGCCGGGAGCGTTGCCCCACCAGCGGGGGGCCAGCCCCTCCCGGCGGAAGGCCTCCTCCACCGCCGCCTCGCTGGGGGCGTCCGCTCCCTGCCAGGGCACCAGCGTGGGCATCGCCGCCATCTTTAGCCCTCCGCTAGAGAGGATAGACGTCGCCCGCCGCTACGGGAAGCGCCCTACCCGGCCGGGCCTTCGCCCTCTGGCCGCGGGCGGCGATGCAGGTGCTCCAGCCACTCCCTGATCCTGGACTCGTAACCCAGGGAGCCGGGCTGATAGTAGCGGCGCCCCCGCAGCCGCTCCGGCAGGTGCTCCTGACCGGCGTAGTGGTCGGGGTAGGCGTGGTCGTACCTGTAGCCCTTGCCGTAGCCCAGCGACTCCATGAGCCGCGTCTCCGGGTTGCGCAGGAAGAGGGGCACCGGCTCCCCCTGGGTGGCGCGGGCGTCGGCGGCCGCCCGGCCGTAGGCCTCCAGGGCGGAGTTGCTCTTGGGGGCGGTCGCCAGGTAGATGGTCGTCTCCGCCAGGGGCAGGTACCCCTCCGGCATGCCGATGAAGTGGACGGCCTGCTGGCAGGCCACCGCCAGCACCAGGGCCTGGGGGTCGGCCAGACCGATGTCCTCCGCCGCCAGGATCACCAGACGGCGGCAGATGAAGAGGGGGTCTTCACCCGCCTCCAGCATGCGGGCCAGCCAGTAGAGGGCGGCGTCCGGGTCGGAGCCGCGGACGGACTTGATGAAGGCGGAGATGGTGTCGTAGTGGAGGTCGCCCGCCTTGTCGTAGCGGGGGGCGGGCCGTTGCAGCGCCTCGGCGATGGCCTCCCGGGTGAGGAGGCGCCGCCCCTGGGCGTCCGGCGGGACGGTAGCGGCCGCCAGCTCTAGGGCGTTCAGGGCCACTCGAGCGTCCCCCGCCGCTGCCCGGCAGAGGAAGGACAGCGCCTCCTCTGTCAGCTCCACCTTAAGCGCCCCCAGGCCTCGTTCCTCGTCCTGCAGGGCCCGCCGGACGATGACCTCCACCTGCTCGGGCGTCAGCGGCTCCAGCACATAGACGCGGCAGCGGGAGAGGAGCGGCGCCACCACCTCGAAAGAGGGGTTCTCGGTGGTGGCGCCGATGAGGGTCACGATCCCTTCCTCGACATAAGGCAGGACGACGTCCTGCTGCGCCTTGTTGAAGCGGTGGATCTCGTCGATGAAGAGGATGGTGCGCTGGCCGTAGAGGGCGCGTCGCTCCTGCGCCTCCTCCACGATGCGGCGCAGGTCGGCCACGCCGGCGGCCACGGCGGAGATGGGCTCGAAGTGGGAGCGGGTCAGCCCGGCGATGAGCCTGGCCAGGGTGGTCTTGCCGCAGCCTGGCGGCCCCCACAGCACCATGGACGGCACCTGGTCCGCCTCGATGGCCCGCCGCAGCGCCCGGCCCGGCCCCAGCAGGTGCTCCTGCCCCACGAACTCGTCCAGGGTGCGGGGACGCATACGGGCGGCCAGGGGCGCCTCGCGGGCCGCTCGCTCCGCCCCCGCCCGACGGAACATGTCCTCATCGCGGCGTCGTGCCCCCCGTCCCGGCATCGCGCCGTCATTATCGCCCAGAAAAGCGGGGCTTAGCCAGGGGCGGCCGTCTCCACCTCCTGCAGGAACTCCACCAGGGCGCGGTTGAACTCCTCCGGCCGTTCCAGGGGCGGCACGTGGCCGCAGTCCGTCATCACCAGGAGGCGGGCACGGGGCAGGTTGGCTGCCAGCACCTGGGCGATGAGCTGAAAGTCCGGCAGATCCAGCTCTCCCACCACCACCAGGGCGGGGGCCCCTATCTCCCCCAGACGGTCCACCACCTGCGGCCCCTCCGGGGCGGCTGGCTCCACCAGCAGGTCCGCCCCGGCGTGGGCCAGCACCATCTCTCGCAGCCTGGCGAAGCGCTCCGGGAAGCGGCGGATGCCGTCGAAGATGGGGTGCGAGAGCCACACCCGCTCCAGGGCCGCCCGCGGCCCCTCCCGGCGGGCCACCGCCACCAGCTCCTGCACCTGTTGGCTGAACTCCTCCGAGTAGCCGAAGCCCGGCAGGGCCGAGTCCACCAACACCAGGGAGCGCACCCGCTCCGGGTGCGTCAGGGCATACTGCAGGGCGATGCCGCCCCCCATGGAGAGCCCCACCAGGTGGACGGCCTCCACGGCCAGGCTCTCGGTGATGGGACGGTCCACATTGAGGCGGTCCAGCAGGTCGGCCAGGTCGGCGGCGTAGGTGGGCCAGTCGTAGCCCCCGGGCGGCACCAGAGAGCGACCGTGGCCCCGCACATCGTAACGGACGACGCGGAATCCGGCCTCCAAGAGGGCGGGCAGTTGCAGGTCCCAGAGGCGCAGGTCCACGCTGGCGCCGTGGACCAGCACCACCGTGGGGACATCCACCCGCCCCCGGGGGCGGGCGTCCTCGTAGAAGGTGACGATATCGTTGGTGTAGACGTAGGGCACGGCCGCTCCTGGCCTATCGGGAGCGGGTCTCCCCCCACCGCTCCCAGTAGGTCACCTCCTCCACCGGCTGCCGCCGTAGCGGGCCGAAGCGCCCCGCCGCGTAGCGCTCGTCCGGCCAGCCCAGGGGGATGAGCCCCATGGTCTCCCAGCCATCGGGGATGCCCAGCAGCTCCCGCACCTCTGGCTCCCGCATGCGGTAGACGGTGGTGAGGACGGTGCCCAGGCCCAGGGCGCGGGCGGCTAGCATCAGGTTCTGGACCGCCGGGTAGATGTAGGAGCCGTAGGGCGAGGCCGGGGCCGGCCAGTCGGCGGTGCGGAGGACGGCCAGGATGAGCACCGGCACCTCCTCCAGGTGATTGGCCAGGTAATCGGCTGCCCGGTAGATGCGGGCCGAGTCCGGGTTGGCCATCACCTGCTCCCGCAGGCCGCCGTAGACCCGCTGCCAGCCGTCCCGGTAGATCTCGGCCAGGCGTCGCTTCGTCTCGGCGTCCCGGACGACGAGGAAGCGCCAGGGCTGGCGGTTACCGCCGCTGGGGGCCTTGGTGGCCGCCTCCAGGACGCGCCACAGCAGCTCCTCCGGCACCGGGTCCGGCTTGAAGCGCCGTATGGCCCGCATGGTGCTCATGGCCTCGAAGACGTCCATCCTTCACCTCCTCTTGGGGTTCCCGGGAGAGAGACGTTCCTCTAGCTCGTCAGGCCTCCTGGAGGAACTCGCCCGGCCGGGGCTCCGGCCGCGGGCGGGGCCGGTAGGAGGGGTCCGGGTAGCCCAGCTCCACCAGGAAGAGGGGCTCCCAGTCCCCGGGTAGGGTGAGGGCCTGGCGTATCGCCTCCTGGCAGAAGAGGGGCGCCCCCATCAGGCAGGAGGCCAGCCCTCGGGCGTGGGCCAGCAGCATCAGGTTCTGGAGGGCTGCCCCCAGGCTCTGGACGAACATGTCCCGCTCCGCCCGCCGCCGGCGCTCGTCCGGCCAGGGGCGGGCGGCCGAGAGATCGAGGCAGGCCAGCAGGAGGGCAGGAGCGGACGCCAGGCGCCGGCGGGCCTCCGTCAGGAGGCGCTCCCGTTCCTCCGGCGGCGCTCCATCGGCCTCCAGGTCGCGGCGCCAGGCCGTCGTCATCGCCTCCGCCAGGCGGGCCCGCGTCGGAGGCGAGACCAGGAGGAAGCGCCAGGGCCGGCTGTGATGGGGCGCCGGGGCGAGGCAGGCTACCGCCACCAGCTCTTCAATGGCCTCCCGCGGGACGGGACGCCCGTCGAAGCGCCGCACGGAGCGGCGGCCCCGCAGCGTCTCCAGGAGGCCCGCCTCCGGCATCATGTCTCCTCCCTCTGGCCCAGGCGGCCCACCAGGTCCAGCTCTCGCAGGAGGCCACGCGTCCGCTCCGCTCCCTCGTGATGGGCCAGGCGGAGCAACTCCCCCGGGCCATCGATGTCCATGGCCAGGGGCTCCAGGCGCAGCACCCTCAGGGGCAGGCCGCGGGCCGCCGCCTCCCGTTTGTGGGCGGTGAAGCTACGGGGGCCGAAGCGGAAGGGTATCGCCCCGGGCGGCCGCATGGCCAGCAGGCTGGTGCCCCCGGCCAGCGAGGGGACGATGACCACCCCCCGAGGCGAGGGCAGGGCCCGCACTGCCTCCTCCACCGCGGCCACCGTGAGGGCGGGCAGGTCGGCCGGCACCACCAGCAGCGCCTCCGCCCCCTCCCTGACCAGCAAGGACGAGCCGTGGGCCAGGGCGGCATTCATCCCTCGCGTCCCCGGCGGCTCCTGGACGCCCAGGGCCCCCAGGCGGGCCGCCTCTGCCAGCACGGCCGGGTCTGGGCTGACCACCGCCACACAGGCAATGGAGGCCGCCCCCAGGAGCGCCGTCAGGACATCGGCCAGCATGGCCAGGGTGAGGCGCCGTCGCTCCTCCGCCGAGAGGACAGCCGCCAGCCGACCCTTCGCCTCGGCCAGCCCCTTCACGGGGACGAGGGCGGCGATCACGAGCTCACCCCCAGCGCCTCTAGGACGCGGCGGGCCAGGGCTGCCTTTCGCTCCGGGCTGGACATAATGGTGTCCGTCACCACCGCTTCCAGCCCCAGGGCCTCCACCTGGGGACGCAGCCCGGCGTCCCGCTCGTCCAGCACCATGACGTCCAGGAAGTCGGCGTAGAGGCGGGCCACTCCCACCGGGCTCACCTCGTGCCCCAGCTCCCGCAGGACGCGGTCGGCCGGGCCCTTGAGAGTGCCGCCGCCCACGATGGGACTCACTGCCGCCACCTTCGCCGGCGTGTCCCGTAGCGCCTGCCGTATGCCCCGCACCGCCAGAATGGGGCCGATGCTCAGCACCGGGTTGGAGGGGGCGACGATGATGGCCCGCGCCCGGGCGATGGCCTCCAGCACGCGGGGCGCCGGACGGGAGGCCTCCGCTCCCTGGTAGAGGACACCCTGCAGTGGCACCTCCGCCCGGTAGCGGGCGAAGTACTCCTGGAAGTCCAGCAGCCCCTCCGATGTCTGGAGCTTGGTGCGCACCGGGTCATCGGTGACGGGGATTATCTGGCACTCCAGCCCGAAGGCCGCCGCTATCTGGGCGGTGATGCGGCTCAGGGGCAGTCCCTCCCGCAGCAGTCGGGTGCGATGCAGGCAGGTGGCCAGGTCACGGTCGCCCAGGCGGAACCAGGTCTCGTAGCCGAAGCGGGCCAGCGAGTCTACCACCTGGAAGGTGTCGCCCCGGATACCCCAGCCCTGGGGCTCGTCGGCTATTCCCGCCAGGTGGTAGACGACGTTGTCGATGTCCGGCGAGACGTGGAGGCCGTACATCTCGGCGTCGTCCCCCACGTTGGAGACGATGGTCACCTCCCGCGGGGGGACTACCTGCACCAGCCCCTGGAGGAAGCGGGCGGCGCCGGTGCCACCGGCCAGAACGGTGATCATCGGGCCAGCTCCACCACCGTGACGCCCTCCCCGCCCTGCTGGGGCGGGGCGGTGGCGTAGGACTTGACCAGGGGATGGCGGGAGAGCGTCTCCCGCACCACCCGCCTCAGAGTTCCGCTCCCCTTGCCGTGGACGATGCGCACCCGCTCCAGGCCGGCACGGAAGGCGGTGTCCAGGTAGCTCTCCACCAGGGGTAGCGCCTCGTCTACGGTGAGGCCCCGCACCTCTATCTCCTCCGCCGGGCGAGCGGGGGCGGGCGGCGCCGCTATGGCCACCGCCGCCGGCGGCGGGGCGCCCTTCTCCACTCGCTCCACCTCGCGCAGGGGGACGCGGGCCCGCAGGCGCCCCAGCCTGACCTCCAGCTCCCCCTCCTCGTTCGGCCCGGCGATGACCTCCCCGGGCTCGCTGACGTCCCGCAGCCAGACGCGGTCGCCCGGGGCCACGGCGCTGACGAGGGGACGGCCGCGGGCCCGCTCCCGCTCCAGCCTCTCCGCCTGGGCCTCTACCCGCTGCAGCAGGCGGCGCGCCCGCTCCAGGGCGCGGCGGCCTCGTTTGGCGGACTCGGCCCGCTGCAGCGCTCGCTCCGCCTCCTGCAATCGCTGACGGGCGCGGGCCAGCTCCTCCTCAAGTCGCCGGCGGGCGCGGTCCAGCGCCTGCCTTCGCTCCCTCTCCAGAGCTGCGGCCTGCTCCGCCAGCCGGCGCTCCAGGAACTCCGCCGCCTGACGGGCGGCCGCTTGCGCCTGCCGTTCGGCAGCGGCGGCCTGACGCTCTCGCTGCAGGTCTTGCAGCAGCGCCTCCACCTCCAGATGGGCCGGAGAGAGGGACTGCCGCGCCTCCTCCAGGACGGAGGCCGGCAGGCCCAGCCGTTGCGCTATGGCCAGGGCGTTGGAGCGGCCCGGTACGCCGATGGTCAGGCGGTAGGTGGGGGCCAGCGTCTCGGGGTCGAACTCCACGGAGGCGTTCATCATGCCCGGCGTGGCGTGGGCCAGCGCCTTCAGCTCCCCGTGGTGGGTGGTGGCCACCGTCAGGCAGCCCAGCCGCAACAGGTGGAGGAGGATGGCCCGGGCCAGGGCCGCCCCCTCCGTGGGATCGGTCCCGGCGCCCAGCTCGTCCAGGAGGACGAGGCTGCGGGGCGTGGCCCTCTCCAGAATGGCGATGATGTTGGTCATGTGGGAGCTGAAGGTGGAGAGGGACTGCTCGATGCTCTGCTCGTCGCCGATGTCGGCGTAGACCCCATCGAAGACGGGCAGGAGGGAACCCTCCTCGGCAGGGACGGGCAGCCCCGCCTGCGCCATCAGGGCCAGCAGCCCCACCGTCTTCAGGGCCACCGTCTTCCCTCCCGTGTTGGGGCCGGTGATGAGGAGGACGGTGAAGCCCTCCTCCCGTCCCAGCCAGAGGGAGATGGGCACTGCCTCCCCCCGCAGCAGGGGGTGGCGGGCCTCCAGGAGGCGGAGGCGAGAGGGCTCACGGAGGAGCCAGGGCTGGTCAGGGCCGTCCAGGGGCAGAGGACAGCGCAGGGCCTCCCCCAGACGGGCCTTGGCCAGGGCCAGGTCGAGGCGGGCCAGCGTCTCCACCGCCCGACCTATGGCCCCCGCTCGCTCCCCCACCTGGTCCGAGAGCTGCCTCAGTATGCGCTCCACCTCCCGCTGCTCCTGTAGCTGCAGCTCCCGCCACTGATTGGCCAGCTCCACCACCTCCAGCGGCTCCACGAAGACGGTGGCCCCGGAGGAGGAGACATCATGGACGATGCCGGGGAGCTGGTGGCGCATCTCCGCCTTGACCGGCAGGACGTAGCGCCCCTCCCGCAGGGTGATGATGGGCTCCTGCAGGACCTGCCGCCCCGCGGGGGAGGCCACGATGCCCTCCAGCCGGGCGATGAGCCGGTCATGGGCGCGGCGCACCTCCCGCCTGAGCTCCGCCAGGAGGGGGCTGGCCCCGTCCACCACCTCGCCCCGCTGGTTGAGACAGCGCCCGATCTCGGCGATGAGGGGGGAGAAGTCGGCTATGCGCTCGGCCAGGGAGGCCAGGAGAGGAAGGTGGAGGCGCAGGGCCGTCACCGTCCCCTTGACGCTGCGGGCCAGGGAGAGGGTGGAGGCGATCTCCAGCAGCTCCGCGGGCTGGAGGACGTGCCCCTTGGCCGCCTGCCGGGCCAGCTCCCGGACATCGCTGGCGGTGGCCAGGGAGAGATTGGGCCGGGCGGCCAGGAGACGGCGCGCCTCCGCCGTCTCCCGCTGGCGGCGGAGCACCTCCTGATAATCGGTGGCGGGCAGGAGGGCGCGGGCCAGCTCTCGCCCGGCGGAGAAGGTGCAGAGCGCCTCCAGCCGGGCGATGACCTTATCGTACTCCAGGGTCTGCAGGTACTTGGGGGTCAAGCTAGGTCAACCTTATCACTTGGAAGCGCTGTATCTCCACCGGCTCCTCCAGGGGGATGCCGGCCTTGGCCTTGGCGATGGCCAGTTGCAGCTCCACCGTGTCCACGCCCTCCAGGTCCGGTAGCAGGACGCCCCGGCGGTACCCGTTGGCCACTATCACTCCGTAGCGCCTGGGGTCCAGCTCCTCCAGCCCCCTCACCCGCTCCGGAGGCGAGAGCACGTCCACCGAGTAGACCAGGTCAGGCAGCTCCTCGGCCGAGACGGGCGGGAAGCGGGGGTCCCGGCTGGCGCTCTGGATGGCGTAGAAGACCACCTCCTCCGCCAGGGTGGGCTGTGTCGGCTGGATGGAGCCGATGCAGCCCCGCAGCAGGCCGTCCCGCGTCTTGATGCAGACGAAGACCCCTGCTCGCTGAGGCAGCCCCTCCAGCGCCCCCGGCGGCAGCTCCGGCCGGACCACCTCGCCCCGGAGCACCCAGCCTTCCACCGCCTGGCGGGCGAGCTTGACCAGGGGATGGGGCGTCTCCTCTCCCTTCGCTCTGGCCGTGGCGGCCTGCGCCTCCGGCGCCTCCGCCTCGCCCAGGACGTCCACAGCCACCACCATGTAGCCCACCCCCCAGGGGCCCTCGTGGGAGAGGACGCGGGGCCGCACCCGCAGGCCGTCCAGCGCTCCCATCAGGAAGCTCAGGGAGGGGACGGCATCGTCTCCCGCTCGCTCGCGGAACTCCAGGGGCATGGAGAGCACCGCCTCCACGTCCCAGCGGGAGACCGCCTCCTCCAGCCGCTGGTCCAGCTCCGGCCCGGCGGGATCGAATCCGTAGGGACCCTCGGGGGACAGCCGGTGGGAGAGGTCGGCGCTGGCGATGATGACGGCCGGTCGTCCCAGCCTCTCCAGTGCCCGCCGCACCGCCTGCCCCAGAGCGAAATGCTCCCGTGGCGGGAGGAAGGAGACGTTCAGCACCACCAGCCGCGCCCCTTCCAGGCCGGGACGCAGGTAGTAGAGGGGCACCGTGCAGGACCAGTCCAGGTCCCAGCGCCTGACCGGTCGCACGGGCAGCCCCGCTCGCCCCGCCTCCTCCCGGACGGCGGCCACCGCCTCCTCGTCCACCGGGAAGCGGAGCTGCACCTGGGGTGCCCCCCACTGGGCGAAGTCGCCCTCCGCCCAGGCCGCCTCCAGCAGGACGAAGCTATCGTACTGGAGGGGCCCGTGACAGGCCACCAGCGCCGCCACCTGCGGCCGGTGCCCGGCCATCTCTCGTGCCACCTGGGCGAGAGCGTCCAGCGTTCGCTGGACCTCCCGCTCCCGGCCGCGGCCTACCTCCGGCACGATGATGGGCGGATGCGGCGATACACAGCCGTAGCGGATGACAGTCATGCCCAGCTCTGAGCAATATTATAGTCGGGCGCTGTCCAGTTCTATAAAGCGCTCCATCCCGCCCCTCTCGCCGGACGCCCGGCCCGTCAGTAGGGGGGCTGCCCCAGCCCCTGCAGGGCCGCCCGCAACGCCCGCAGAAGCTCCCGCTCTTCCTCAGGCAGGACGGTGCGCGGGTCCAGGAGCAGGGCGTCGGCCTCGATGCGTCCCACCACCGCCGGCTGGCCCAGCCGCAGCCGCCGGGCCAGCTCCGTGACCCACGCCCCCGGCCCGGGGAGGGCCAGGAGGCGCGTCGGCAGTCCCTCCTCGGGTAGGCTCCCACCGCCCACCATGGAGCGTCCGGCCACCACCCGCGCCGGCGGGCCGATGGCCCGGGCCCACCGCCGCGCCCGTCGCTCCACCTCCTGGAGGGGCGCGGCTATCATGCGCCAGACGGGCACCTTCTCCAGCGCCTCGCCCCGCAGATAGTGCAGGAGGGTGGCCTGCAGCCCGGCGATGCTGGCCTTGTCCAGCCTGACCGCCCTGGCCAGAGGATGACGCCGCAGCCGCTCGATCAGGTGGCGCCGCCCCAGAACGATCCCCGCCTGCGGCCCCCCCAGAAGCTTGTCGCCCGAGAAGCAGACGATGTCGGCCCCGTCCCGCAGCGAGTCCTGGGGCCGCGGCTCGTAGGCCAGACCGAAGCGAGTGGTGTCCAGCAGACAGCCCGAGCCCAGGTCGTCGATGAGCAGAAGACCCCGCTCGTGGGCCAGCCCGGCCAGCTCCGCCAGGGAGGGCGAGTATGTGAAGCCGACGATGCGGAAGTTGCTGGTATGCACCCGCAGGATGGCCGCCGTATCGGGCCCGATGGCAGCCTCGTAGTCCTCACGGTAGGTGCGGTTGGTGGTGCCCACCTCCACCAGGCGCGCCCCGGACTGGCGCAGGATGTCGGGTATGCGGAAGCCGCCGCCGATCTCCACTGCCTGCCCTCGTGATACCACCACCTCCCGCCCCTGGGCCAGGGCTGTCAGCGTCAGCAGCACCGCCGAGGCGTTGTTGTTGACGGCCAGGGCCGCCTCCGCCCCTGTCAGGCGGCAGAGGAGCCCCTCCAGATGGACATGGCGGGAGCCCCTCTCCCCCGCCTCCAGCTCGAACTCCAGGTTGGAGTAGCCGCGGCAGACCGTTTCCATGGCGGCGATGGCCTCCTGCGAGAGGGGTGCCCGGCCCAGATTGGTGTGAACGATGACGCCGGCGGCGTTGATGACGGGCCGCAGGGAGGGCCGCAGCAGCGCTCCGGCGCGGTGGAGCACCGCCTCCACCAGTTGCTCGTAGCTGGGGGGCGCCCCACCGCGAGCTATGGCCGCCCGCGCCTCGGCCAGCACTTCCCGGACCAGCTCCCGCAGGAGGGAGGCGCCATCGGCCAGCGGGCGGAGGCGCTGGTCCCCCAGGAGCCGGTCCACCGAGGGCAAGCTGCGGAAGGGCCTGTCCGCGGTCATAGCCAGGGCCGAAGGTATTGTAGCACCGCCGCCCCCTGCCTTGACCCCCCGAGGACGACGCCCTACCATAGCATGTGAGCCCCATCACTAGGAGGACGTCCGGTGAACCTTCGTATCCCCGGCCCTACCCCCTGCCCCCCGCAGGTGCTGGCGGCCTCCGCCCAGCCCATGATCGACCACCGCGGCCGTCAGTTCGCCGAGCTGGCCCAGGAGGTGGTGGAGGGGCTCAAGCCTTTCTTCCAGACCAGGGGCGATGTCCTCGTCCTCACCTGCTCCGGCACCGGAGGGATGGAGGCTGCCATCGTCAACACCCTCTCGCCCGGCGACAGGGTGCTGGCCGTAAGCATCGGCGCCTTCGGCGACCGCTTCGCCAGCATAGCCCGCACCTACGGGGCCGACGTGGTCCGCCTAGAGTACGAGTGGGGCCAGGCTGCTGACCCGGACGACCTCCGCCGTGCCCTGGCCGCTGATCCCTCCATCAAGGCCGTCCTCCTCACCCATAACGAGACCTCCACCGGCGTCACCAATCCGTTGGAGGAGCTGGCCCGCGTGGTGCGGGAGCAGGAGCGCCTCCTCCTGGTGGACGGCGTCAGCAGCGTCAGCTCCCTCCCCATCCGCACCGACGACTGGGGCCTGGACGTGGTGGTGAGCGGCTCCCAGAAGGGCTGGATGACGCCCCCGGGCCTCGCCTTCCTGGCCGTGAGCGAGCGCGCCTGGCAGGCCTACCGGGAGGCCCGCATGCCCCGCTTCTACTTCGACCTGGGGCGCCATAAGGAGATGCTGGAGAAGGGCCAGACCCCCTGGACGCCGGCCGTCTCCGTCCTGTTCGCCCTGCGGGAGGCCCTGCGTCTCCTGCGGGAAGAGGGGCTGGAGGCCATATACGCCCGCCATGCCCGCCTGGGAGAGATGGCCCGCCAGGGGGTGAAAGCGCTGGGGCTGGAGCTTCTGGCGGCCGACGAGCGCTACGCCTCCAACACCGTCACCGCCGTCAAGGTGCCGGAAGGGGTAGAGGTGCGGGCGCTGCGCCGCCTCCTGGAGGACGAGTACGGCGTGGTGGTGGCGGGCGGTCAGGGGAAGCTCTCCGGCAAGATCTTTCGCATCGGCCACATGGGCTATGCCCGGGAGGAGGACATCCAGGGCGTCCTGGACGCCCTCGCCCAGGCCCTGCCCCGCGTGGGCTATGACCTTCCCACCCATGCCTGACCTCAACGCCCGCGTCCTCGTCTGCGACCCCATCGCCCAGGACGGCATCGAGCTCCTCCGCCAGTCGGGCGTGGAGGTGGAGGTCAAGACCGGCCTCTCCCCCCAGGAGCTGGCCCGGGTGGTGCCCCCCTACCACGCCCTCATCGTCCGCAGCCAGACCAAGGTGACGGCCGAGGTCATAGACGCTGCCGCCAACCTCCAGGTCATCGGCCGGGCGGGGACGGGAGTGGACAACGTGGATCTGGGGCGGGCCACGGAGCGTGGCGTCCTGGTGGTCAACGCCCCCACCGGCAACACCATCTCCGCCGCCGAGCACACCATCGCCCTCATGCTGGCGCTGGCTCGCAACATCCCCCAGGCCGATGCCAGCCTGCGCCGCGGCCAGTGGGAGCGGGAGCGCTTCCTGGGCGTGGAGGTGCGAGGCAAGACCCTGGGCCTCGTCGGCCTGGGACAGGTGGGCTCGGAGGTGGCCCGGCGGGCCCGCGGCCTGGAGATGCGCGTCCTCGCCTACGACCCCTACGTCCCCCCGGAGCGGGCCCGCGTCATCGGCGTGGAGCTGGTGGGTCTGGAGGCCCTCCTCCGCCAGTCCGACTTCATCTCCATCCACACCCCCCTCACCGAGGCGACGCGCGGCCTCATCGGCGAGGACGAGCTGCGCCTGATGAAGCCGTCCGCCCGCCTCATCAACACCGCCCGCGGCGGCATCGTCGACGAAGAGGCCCTCTGCCGCGCCCTGACGGAGGGCTGGATCGCCGGCGCTGCCGTAGACGTCTTCGCCCAGGAGCCCCTCACCCGGCATCCCCTCTTCCAGCTCGACAATACCGTGGTGACGCCCCACCTGGGCGCCTCCACCGCCGAGGCCCAGGAGCGGGTGGCCCTGGACGTGGTGGAGCAGGTGCTGGCTGTCCTGCGGGGAGAGCCCGCCCGCTACGCCGTCAATGCTCCCCTCATACCGCCCGAGACCTACTCCTTCCTGGCCCCCTACCTGCCCGTGGCCATGCGCACCGCCTCACTGGCCGTCCAGCTATGCGAGTGCCACCTGGGCGAGGTGGAGATAGACTACGCCGGCGAGGTAGCCGCCCACGATACCACGCCCTTGCGGGCGGCGGCCGTGCGGGGGCTCCTGGCCCCCATCAGCGAGGAGCACGTCAACATCGTCAACGTGGACATCGTCGTCCAGCGGCGGGGGCTGCGGGTCACCGAGCGGCGCGGCCCCTCCCACGAGACCTACGCCAACCTCATCAGCGTCACCATCCGCGGGCCGGACGGCCAGCGCACCACCGTCTCCGGCACCCTGGCCCACGATGGCCCCCACATCGTCGCCATCAACGAGTTCCCGGTGGACATACCGCCGGCGGAGGGCTACCTCCTGGTCTGCGAGAACCAGGACCGGCCGGGCATGATCGGCGCCGTGGGCACCCTCCTGGGCAGCTTCGACGTCAACATCAGCTTCATGAATGTGGGGCGCCACGAGAAGAGAGGCCGCGCCCTCATGGTCCTCACCCTGGACGAGCCCCTCACCCCGGAGCAGCTCAACGCCGTCCGCCAGATACCGAACATCTACTCCGCCCGCCAGGCCAGGCTGTAGGGCCGCCGCCTCAGGCGTCCAGGGGGTTGATTAGGAGCCCCGCCGGCAGCTTGGGGTAGAAGTAAGTGGACTTGGGAGGCATGCGCTGTCCGGCATCGGCCACCTTCATGATCTGGCGGGGCCGGGCCGGGTTCACGAAGAAGGCGTAATCGAAGTGGCCCTGCCGCACCAGCGCCAGCGCCTCCTCCGCGTCCTCCGTGTACTGGACGGCCTCGCCCCTCTGCACCTGCGCCTCGTCGATCCCCAGGGCCGGCGAGAGGACGGCCACCTGGAGCACCGCCGTGTCTATGTGGGCCCACTGGCGGGGGGCATCGGGCGGCAGCAGGCGGGCGATGGCCTCCACGTCCAGCGCCGATAGCAGATAGAGGTCCGGTGAGCTGGCGGCCGCCATCCCCAAGGTGGTGATGGCCTTCCCCCGCTCCTCCAGCAGTTCCAGCAGGCGGGGCAGGGAGCTGACCAGCTCGATGTCGAAGACGGGCATCAGGGCCTCTAGGGCCCGGTCCAGGGGCACCGACGACCGCACCAGGCGGTGGAGGGGCAACAGGACCAGGCCGGGGTCGGTGGCCGCCACCAGCCCCATCAGGACGAAGTTCTCCGGCTCCTCGCCTGTCCACTCCTTGGCCTGCCGGTGGCGCTCGTCGCGGTACAGCAGCGCCGTCTCGTAGCGGTGATGGCCATCGGCGATGTATATGGTGCGTCCCGCCAGCTTCTCCTGAATCACCCTGATGAACCCCAGCTCGTCCAGCCGCCACAGGACGTACTCCTGGCCCTCCGGGTCCTGGAAGCGGGCCAGAGGAGGGATGCGCTCCGTCGTCCGTTGCAGGATGGCATCTATCTCCCCATCCGGGTCATCGTAGAGGCCGAAGATGGGGCTGATGTTGGCCCGCACCGCCCGCAGCAGATTGAGCCGGTCCTCCTTGGGGGGGCCCAGCGTCCGCTCGTGGGGGCGGACGACGCCGGTCTCCCAGGGCTCCAGGCCCACCCGCCCGAAGAGGGCCCGCCGGCGGTACTGCCGGCCCCGGTGCGTGAACCCCTGCTCCAGCAGATAGAAGGCCGGCGAGGGCTCCTGCTTCAGCACCCCCTGGGCTACCCAGCTCCGCAGGGTGGTGGCCGCCCGCTGATAGCGGTCGCCGTTGCCGCGGGGCAGCTCCAGGCGGACGGCGTTGTAGGGGCTGCGCTCGTACAGGGCGTCCTGCTCCTCGGTCGATATGACATCGAAGGGGGGGCAGATGACGCTGCCTAGGCCGATGCCGGCGGAGAATCGGAGAGCGCGAAAGGGGCGTACCTCAGCCATCGAACATCGCTCGGGAGGGATGTGGCGGATCGAACATCTCAGGCGGTAGCTCCGCTGCCGTCCGTGGGGACCTCCTCCACGTCCACCTCGATGAAGGGATTGCCGTAACGGTCCCGCTTGATCTCGGCGGCGGTCACGCGCCCCTCCCGCAGGACGCCGTCCTCCTCCCAGTACTTGATGACCTGACCGACGAGCTTCTGGGCTATCACCCTGAGCCCTCTCTCATCGGCAGCGAAGCGGAATTCCCGTTTGGCCATATCAGCTCCCTCAGGAAGCCTGCCCTTCCAGTTCAGGATAATAGCATAGCTGGCCCTTCTGGACACCTGCCTTCTCGCCCTAGCGCCGAGAGGCTGCTATTATAGGGCTGCTATGGAGCGGCAAATAGACCTCACCGGTAAAGTCGCCATCGTCACCGGGGCCTCCAGGGGCATCGGGCGGGACACCGCCCTGGCCCTGGCGCGGGCGGGCGCTCACGTGGTGGTGGCTGCCCGCAGCACCAGCGAGAGCCCGTCCCGTCTCCCCGGCACCATCGAGGACACGGCCCGGCAGGTGGAGGCGCTGGGCCGGCGAGCCCTGGCCATCCCCACCGACATCACCAAGGACGAGCAGGTGCAGTCCCTGGTGGAGCGCACCCTGCAGGAGTTCGGCCGCATCGACATCCTGGTCAATAACGCTGCCGTCAACTCCCCCTCCGTCTTCGCCGAGCTGCCCCTGCGCCGCTGGGACCTGGTGATGAACGTGAACCTTCGGGGCACCGTCCTCTGCACCCACCTGGTCCTCCCCCACATGCTGCGTCAGGGCAACGGCCACATCATCAACCTTTCCTCCTACATGGCCATCGGCCGCGTGAAGGGGGCGCTGGCCTACAGCGTCTCCAAGATGGCGGTGGAGAAGTTCACGGAGGGGCTGGGCTGGGAGCTGGCGGGCACCGGCGTGGCCGTCAACTGCCTGCGCATCGAGATGGACCTGGCGTCCGAGGGCTGGACCTTCCTCAACCCGGACGTGGACGTCTCCACCTGGGAGAAGCCGGAGCTGGCGGCCAGGTGCATTCTCTGGCTGCTGGGCCAGCCGCCCCAGTATACCGGCCAGGTGGTGATGATACGGGAGCTCCAGGCCCTGGGCGTCGTCCCCAGGGAGTAGTCGCGGTCGCCCTCGCTAGTCCTCGGCCGGGAACATGTCCCGGAAGGGATACCACTGGGCCGGGTAGCGGGCCACGAACCGCTCCAGCTCCTGCACCACCCGCTGGGTGGTGAGGTAGGCGTCCTCCTCCGGATCGCCGCCCCGCTCGGGCAGGACGGGCGGGCAGATGTAGGCGGTGAAGCGCCCTCCCCGCTGGCGCACCGCCAGCCCCAGGACGATGGGCGCCCCGCTGAGGCGGGCCAGCCGCGCCGGCGCCGTGGGGAAGAAGGTTCGATGGCCGAAGAAGCTCACCGGCCGGCCGTCCCCGTTCTGCACCCCCAGGTCCAGTACCAGGGCCACCAGCCCGTTGCGGCGCAGCTCCCGCAGCAGCCGCAGCCCCGTCCCCTCCGGGGGCAGCAGGGTCACCCCCATCTGCGCCCGCGAGAGGACGACCCACTGATGGAGCCATAACGGGCGCAGGGAGTTCATCACGGAAGTGACTCGGTGGCCGTAGATGAGCAGGAGGGCGCTGGCCACCTCCGTGCTCCCCATGTGGGCGCTGACGAAGATGGTCCCGCGGCCGTGGGCCTGCGCCTCCCACAGGTGCTCCTCCCCGTGGACGGTGACGCGGTCCCGCAGGTCCTCTGGCGTCCAGCCGTGCACCAGCAGGAGCTCGGCTATGGACATGGCGAAGTGGCGGAAGCTCGCCCGGGCCAGCCGCCGCACCTGCGGGTCGTCCGGGCGGCGATGGAGGAGGCGAGCGTAGTTGCGGCGGGCTGCCTCCCGCTTGCTCCGCCAGAGGGCGTGGACAGCATCGGCCACCGGGCGGGCCACCAGGTAGCCCAGCTCCAGGGGGACGAGGCCAGCCAGGGCCCGTTCCGCCTGGAAGAGCCAGCGCAGGCCGGGGACCAACCGCTCCTCCGGCCCGGGCTGCCGCAACGTCTGGGAAAGGGCCATCGTGCCCATGCTAGGACAGCGGCCCCTTATGCTCCAGGGGGCGCGGGCTCAGGCCCCGGGCGGGGTTAGGAAGGCCTCTCGCAGCCGTTCCGTCTCCTCGGCCGAGAGGAGGAGAAAGAGCCCCTCCGCCTCCGCCAGCACCTGGCCCTCGGCGTCGGTCAGCCAGGCGCGGGCCAGGCGCCGCCGCCCCCGGCCCTCCACTACCCGCCCCCGCACCGTCAGCGTCTCTCCCACCGGCAGGGGCCGGCGGAAGCGGACCACCATGCGCAGGGTGACGGCCCAGCCATCCCGGGCGTAGACGGCCCAGCCCATCGCCTCGTCCAGGGCGGCCGCCGCCAGGCCGCCGTGGGCCCGCCCCGGGAAGCCCTGGTGCTCCCGCCGGAAGGCCAGCTCCCCCACCACCTCCTCCCCCTCCAGCCGCAGGGCGATGCGCAGCCCCTCCGGGTTGGAGCGTCCGCAGCCGAAGCAGAGGTTGCGGGGGCTATCGGTGAGCTCCCTGATCTCCCTCATAGCGGCGGAGGAGGACGGCGGCGTTCTGTCCCCCGAACCCGAAGGCGTTGACCAGCACGGTCCGCACCGGGGCCTGGCGGGCCGTCTTGGGCACGTAGTCCAGGTCGCATTCGGGGTCCGGCTCGTCCAGGTTGATGGTAGGAGGGATGACGCCGTCCCGGATGGCCAGCACCCCGGCCAGGGCCGAGAGGGCGCCCGCCGCCCCCAGCAGGTGTCCCACCATGGACTTGGGGGAGCTGATGGCCAGCCGGTAGGCGTGCTCGCCGAAGACCCGCTTGATGGCCAGCGTCTCCGTCACATCGTTCAGGGGGGTGCCGGTGCCATGGGCCACCACGTAGTCCACCTCATCCGGGGAGAGGCCAGCCGACCGCACCGCCCGGCGCATCGCCTCGGCGGCCGCCTCCCCCGAGGGCTCCGGCGCCGTGATGTGGTAAGCGTCGCTGGTGAGAGCGCCCCCCGCCACCTCGGCGTAGATGCGGGCGCCGCGGGCCAGCGCCGTCTCCAGCCGCTCCATCACCATGGCCACCGCCCCCTCGCCGAAGACGAAGCCATCGCGGTCCTTGTCGAAGGGGCGGCAGGCCGCTGGCGGGTCGTCGTTGCGGCGGGAGAGAGCGCGCATGTTGTCGAAGGCAGCGATGGTCAGGGGATGGAGGCTCGCCTCCGTTCCCCCCACGATGACCACGTCCGCCTCGCCCCGGTCCAGCAGCCACTTGGCCTCCACGAAGGCGTAGGCGCCGGCGGCGCAGGCCGCCACCGAGGTGATGACCGGCCCCCGTATGCCGTAGCGCATGGCTATCTGACAGGACGGCATGTTGGGGGCTAGCTGGGGCACCAGGAAGGCGCTCAGTCGCCCCGGCCCCTTCTCCAGGAAGGTCCGCTCCCCTTCGGCGATGTCCGGCACGTCGCCGCCCCCGGTGTTCATCACCACCCCCACCGACCAGGGGTCGAGCCGCTCCAGGGGCAGGGCGGCGTCCTCCACCGCCTGGGCGGCGGCCGCCAGGGCGAACTGGCTGAAGCGGCCGCAGCGCCTGGCCGTCTTGGCGTCCATGTAGTCTGTGGGGTCGAACCCCTTCACCTCGGCGGCGATGCGGCAGCCCAGACCGCTGGCATCAAAGGCGGTTATGGGCCCCACCCCGGACACCCCCGCCACCAGGTTGCTCCAGAACTCCTCCACGCTGAGGCCGATGGGCGTTATACAGCCCAGGCCGGTAATCACCGCTCTCGTCAGGACCATCACCTCCTAACTCGCCTCGGCGGGGGCCGGTAGCTGCGCCTCCGCGCTCACCAGCAGCTCCCCCCGCTGGTTGCGGCACTCCAGGGTGCAGGTGACCTGTCCTCCCTGCGCCCCTGTCACCCGGCCACCGACGGCTACGGTATCGCCAGGGCGGGCGGGCGCCCGGAAGCGGGCCCGCAGCCGGCCCGCCTCCAGCCAGCGCCGCCCGAAGGCCAGGGTCATCAGCTCCGACAGATAGGCCAGCAGCAGCATCCCGTGGGCCACTGTCCCCCCGAAGGGGGTGCCCGCGGCGAAGGCAGGGTCCGTGTGCAGGGGGTTATGGTCGCCGCTCACACGGGCGTAGCGGTCTATCTTCGCCTGGTCCAGTCGCCTCTCCAGACGGGGCAGCTCCGCTCCCGTCCGCAGGGCCGGCGCGTCCCTCTCCCTCATGGGGTGGCGCCCTCCACCGGCATCCCCAGGGTGGCACGGCCGGTCATCACGGGCTCTCCTCGGGCGTCGCGGGCCGCCATCTCGATGGTGAGGAGGAGCCAGCCCTGCCGCTCCCCCCGGCTGACGATGCTGGCCTCGGCGGTGACCCTCTCCCCCGCCTGAACGGCCCGCTGGAGCTGCACCTCCTGGGAGAGGTGGACAGCGCCCGGCGGCAGCCGCACCTGCTCCAGGAGGGCACGCACCGCCAGGGTGGCCAGGGCCATCCCCGGCACCAGCCCTGCCCCCAGGGCCGGGGTGGCTGCGTCCTCCACCGCCGACAGGTATTCCGCCACCCAGTCAGGGTCCAGGGTGTAGGTGACGGGCGGGAAGCGGTAGCCCCGGGGAAGCTCGTCCAGGGAGGGGCGGCCCGCCTCGTCCACGTCCTAGCTCCCCTCGCCCCGGGCGAGCCGGCCGGCGAAGCGGCCCAGGTCCACCACCCGTCGCTCGTGCAGCCCCTCGCCTATCTTGGTGCCGCTATCGTTATAGGCCTCCAGCTCGAAGAGAAAGCGCCGGCCCTCTGCCTCCCGCACGCGGGCCCGCAGCGTCACCCGCTGACCGATGAGAGTGGGCGCCAGGTGGCGCAGCTCCAACCGGTAGCCCACGGAGCCCTCGCCGGGGTCCAGGTAGGGGGCCAGCATGCCGGTGCACAGGTCCTCGAACTGGGCTACCATGGCCGGGCTGCTGTAGACCGATATATCGCCCAGGTGCCTCGTCCCCATCTCCGGCGTGGTGACGAAGCTCCTCTCGCCCGCCAGCTCCGCTGGTAGCTCCCTCATGGTGGCCTTCCTGGCTTCTTTTCCCCAGTATAAGGGGACGTCAACGCTCACGGGCAAGCGGTGGTAGTATGGTGGCGGAGAGGGTCATGCCCAGAGTCATCGTTCTGCCGGCCGGCCTCGTCCTGGAGGCCCAGGAGGGGCAGACCATCATGGAGGCGGCCTGGGCGCACGGCCTCTACTGGCCCACCACCTGCGGCGGGCAGGGGCTGTGCACCAGTTGCGCCTGTCTGGTGGAGGAGGGAGAGGCCAATCTGGACCCGCTGGGCCGGAGCGAACGCCGCACCCTGGCGGCCGAGTTCGGCGAGGCGCAGGTGCGGACGGGGCGCCTCCGCCTGGCCTGTCAGGCCCGGGTACGGGGAGAGGTGACCGTGCGCAAGCGGGGCGTGCGCCCCGCCTAGCCCGCCCCGGCGGGCCGGCCAGCGCCGCCGGACGACGTCCAAAAGTTGTCGGTTTCCCCGATAGAAGAATATAATCGGCCACAGGATATCCCACACTGGTATAACTAGTCCTGATGCCATGAGGCTGGTGTGGAGGGACAGGAGATGGACCTGAGTCAGATCGAGGCCTTCGTGCAGGTAGCCCAGCAGCTCAGCTTCAGCCGTGCCGCCCAGGCCCTGCAGCTCACCCAGCCCTCCGTGACGGCCCGCATCCAGTCCCTGGAGCGGGAGCTGGGCGAGGAGCTCTTCGAGCGGGGCGGCCGCGGCGTTCGCTTGACGGACGCCGGCGAGGCCTTCCTGCCTCACGCCCTGAAGATCCTTCAGGTGGTGAAGGAAGGGCGGGACGCCGTGGAGGAGGTGCGCAGCCTGGGGCTGGGCCATCTGCGGCTGGGCTCTGCCCTCACCATAAGCACCTACGTCCTCCCCAAGATCCTGCACGCCTTCCGCCGCCGCTTCCCCGGGATCAACGTCTCCGTGCGCACCGGCCGCTCTGAGCAGGTCCTGGGCATGGTCCTGAGCGACGAGGTCCAGGCCGGCCTGGTGCGCTCCCTCCAGCACCCGGAGGTGGAGACAGTCCCCCTCTACGAGGACGAGATAGTCTTGGCGGTGCCCCGTGACCACTCCTTCGCCCAGAGAGGGGAGGCCCGTCTGGAGGAGGTGGCTACCCAGCCCCTCATCCTGTTCGACCGCGGCTCCAGCTACTTCGGCCTCATTCACTCCTACTTCCGCCAGGCGGGGTTGGTCCCCCACGTGGCCATGGAGCTGGACTCCCTGGAGGCCACCAAGCGCATGGTGGAGGAGGGGCTGGGCATCGCCATGGTGCCCCGCGTCACCATCGAGCGGGAGCTGGAGCTGGGGGTGCTGGTGGAGGTGCCCATAGTGGACGCCGCCCCCCTCAGCCGCACCATCGCCCTCATATACCGGCGCAACCGGCGCCGGCCGCGGCCCGTCCTCGCCTTCCTGGAGGTGCTGGGCGAGATCTACCGCTTCCAGCCCGCCTCCGCCTAGCTCCCCTCCAGGGCGCGGCGGAGCTTCTTCAGAGCGCGGTAGAGGAGCACCCGCACCGTTACCTCTCGCACTCCCAGGAGGCGGGCGATCTCGGCCGTCGTCAGTCCGCCGTCGAAGCGGAGGGAGAGGGCCTGTCGCTCCCGGCGGCTCAGGAGCCCCATCTCGCTCTCCAGCAGGACGAGGTCTTCCGCCACCGGCGTCTCCTGGACCTCGGCCTCTCCATACCCCTGCAGAGAGCGAGCGAAGGCCTGCTCCCGCTGACGGCGGCGGTAGTGGGCCGCCAGCAGGTTATGGGCGATTACCAGCAGCCAGGGGAGGCGGGAGTCCCACTGGCGCAGCGTGTGGAAACGGGCGAAGGCCCGGACGAAGACGTCAGCCGTCAGGTCGCGGGCTAGCTCGAAGTCCCGCACCTGAGAGTAGATGTAGTGGAAGACCCGGCCGTAGCACTCCTCGTAGAGCCTGGCGAAGGCGGCCGCGGTGCGCTCGGGAGAAGCCACAGGTACGGATGGCGGGCGCCCCTTCCGGGCGCCTTTCGTCCTCTCTGTGGCATTCTAAGTCGATAAAAGCGATCATTACAGATCAGAAGACGTCAAAGACGTAAAAGAAGCGTGAATCTTCCCTCGGACTCGTCAGTCAAAGCGGGACCGTATCCCGGAGAGGGGCAGCGCCGTCATCCACCCAGGGCCAGGGTCCGCAGCTCCTTCAGAGCGTCCACATTGGGCTTGTCAGGGCCCTCGCCATCGTAGCCCGGCACCTCCAGGAAGAAGGCCAGCTCCCGGAAGGCAGGGTGGGAGATGATGTTCAGAAAGCCCTCGCGCCCTATGTGCCCCTGGCCGATATTCTCGTGGCGGTCCTTGCCGCCGCCCAGGGGGCACTTGGAATCGTTGGCGTGGACGGCCACCAGGCACTCCAGCCCCACCTCGCGGTCGAACTCTTCCATGGCGGCCTCCAGTCCCTGGCGCGTCGTCACGTCGTAGCCGGCAGCGAACATGTGCTGCGTGTCCAGGCAGACCCGGAGGCGGGGGCTGGCCGCCGCCTTCAGGAGCTGGCCCAGCTCCCGGAAGCGGGAGCCCACGGAGCCGCCCATGCCGGCCGAGTTCTCCAGCACCAGCCAGGTGTCCTCCGGCGTCGCCTCCAGCACCTTCACCAGCGCCTGCACGATCTGCCGCTCCACCGCCTCCAGCCCCGCCCCGCGATGGCTCCCCAGGTGGAAGATGACCCCCTTGAGGCCCAGGGCGTGGCAGGCCTCCATGTCCTTGACCAGGGCGTCCACGGACTTGGCAAGATGGTCCGGATCGGCGGCGGCCAGGTTGATCAGGTAGGGGCCGTGGGCGAAGTTGGGCCCCACGCCGCTCTCCGCCACCTTGGCGCGGAAGGCCTCTATCTCCTCAGGGGTGAGGGTGCGACGGCGCCAGCTCTGGGGCGCCGCCACGAATATCTGCACCGCCTCGGCGCCCATCTCCAGGGCGCGGTCTATGGCCCTGTCCACGCCGCCAGCCGCCGATACGTGGGCACCGACCTTCATTTCCTACCTCCTGCGCGGTCTGGAGAGCAGGGACAGGAGCCGGCGGAGGGGCCACAGCAGCACCTGCAGGCGCACGGCCTCTCTCAGGCGCTCCGCCTCCAGGGCGCCCCGCCCCCGCACGATGGCCCGCCCGGACTCCAGGTCCACCCGGGCCTCCTCCACCCCCGGCAGGGCCAGCAGGGCCCGCTGCACGCGGGCGGCGCAGAGGTCGCACACCAGCCCCTCTATGGCCAGCTCCGCCGTCTGCCCCTCCGCCCCTCGCTCGGCGCGGAGGAGGCGGGCGCGGGGCAAAACGAGCACTCTGCGCCACTTGATGCGCATCGTCTTCATGGTGGCCTTGATAGCCTCCGTCTCCATTATAGGGGCGCAGCGGTCTACGCCCCGCCCTGGCCAGGCCAGCCTCACCAGAAGAGGCGCTGGGCCTCCCGTCGCAGCTCCGCCCGGAAGTCGGGGTGGGCCACCGCTATGAGCTCCTCCGCCCGCTCCCGGTGGTTCTTCCCCGCCAGGCGGGCCACTCCGTACTCCGTGATGACCGTATCGGCGAAGAAGCGGGGGATGGTAACCAGGGAGCCGGCCTCGTGCGTGCCGACGATACGGGAGACGGCGCCCCCCAGGGCGGTGGAGGGGAGGAGGGTTATGGCCCGCCCGCCCCGCGAGATGAAGGCGCCCAGGTGCAGCTCCGGCTGGCCCCCGGTGCCGTTCACCATGCGCGGCCCGAACACGCTCTCCGAGTTGATCTGCCCGAAGAGGTCCACGGAGATGGCGTTGTTGATGGCGTAGAAATTATCGATCTGGCCCAGGGTGCGCAGGTCCAAGACATATTCGGGGTCATACACCTGGAAGGTGGGGTTGCCGGCCACCAGCCGTATGTCCTGCTCGTCGGAGCCACTCCAGGCGGCGGCCACCGCCTTACCCCAGTGGAGGGTCTTGCGGCGGCCAGTGACGATGCCCCGCGCCACCAGGCTGGCCATCCCCGGGCAGGCCATCTCCGTGTGGATCCCCAGGTCTTCTTTACCGTCGAAGGCGCCCGCCCGCACCATGTACATGCTGGGCTCGCCGATGCCTATCTGGATGGTGGCGCCGTTGGGCACCAGCTCAGAGAGATAGCCGGCGATGGCCCTGTAGGCCGGCGGCAGCTCCGCCAGTCCCAGCACCAGACGGGCCGCCTCCGGCGGCACCCGCACGAAGGCGGGCCCCAGGAGGAGCAGCCGCTCCAGGTCCGGCAGCTCGTCCACTATGGCCTGGTACTGGGCCCGCAGCCCCTCGTCCGGCACACGGCGCAGCCAGGCCTGGACCACGGCCTCGTTGATGGTGATGGGCGGCACCTCCACGAAAGCGTCTATCTCCGATACGTGCACCCAGTTGTCCCCGCAGACGGGGACCAGGCTGGGGTCCACCTCGGCGATGACGGTGCGAGCGCGGCGGACGTAGCCCCGCTTGTTCCAGTTGTGGATGCCGAAGTAGACGCGCCCCTGCTCGTCGGGAGGAGTGACGTTCACCAGGTAGACGTCTATCTCCTTGCGCTCCGGCCGGCCCTCGTCCAGCGTCTTGAAGTTGGTGCTGAAGAGGTTGGGAAGGTAAGTGGCCCGGTGCTCGTCGTGGACAGGACGGGAGAAGTCGCCGATGAAGAGCTCGAACTCGATGCGAAAGAGCTGCTCCATCCCCACCTGGTACCAGCCGGGGTCCCTGATGGGGTTGGACAGCCGGAGGTCGATGCCGCCCAGCTCCTGACCGCGGCGAAAGAGGGCCTCCGGCAGGACGCGAGGCCCGGCCATGGCCATGACCACCCGCTGGCCAGGCTGAACCAGCCGCATCGCCTCGTCGGCCGAGGCGAGCCTGCGCCTGTACTCCTCTCGCCAGTCCATGCCGCCCCCCGTCCGATGTCGCCTTCATTATTCCCAGAGAGGGCAGCTTGGGCAAGGCACCTTGAGCTAAACGTCGCTGGCGGCCCATAATCCAAAGGGTATGCAGCAGCCACCGCCGCCCCTCTCCCTGGTCATCGCCCGCATCGTCATCGTCTCCGGCGTGGGCTTCTGCGCCGCCCTCGGCGTCTTCCTGCTCATCGGTGGCATCTGGCACCTGGGGCTGGGCTTCCTGGCGGCCACCCTGCTGTTCATCTTCCTGATGTTCTTCATAGAACGCCTGGCCGAGCGCTAGGCCATCGCCTTGCCACCCCAGGGCCGGGGTGCTATGCTGGCCGGGGACAGTAAGGAGGCGTCGGAAGTATGCCTTTCAACCTGGGCGTCCCCGAACTCCTGATAATTTTGGCCATCGTCGTCCTCCTCTTCGGAGCGACGCGGCTGGCCGGTGTGGGCGGCGCCCTGGGACGGGCTATCCGGGAGTTCCGCCGCGAGCTGCGGGAGCCCAACGAGCCCGCAGAGGGGGAGGGCAGGGGCCAGGGCCAGCCTCCCCAGCCGCCAGCACAGGGGCCCGGCCGGGACAGGCCGGAGTTCCGTCACTGACCTTGACTAGCTGGACCGGACCTGGACGCTGAGGATGGCGTCCCCCCTCGGTGGGGCCTCCTGGCAGGGGTTCTGGGGGCTGGGCTCCTCGAAACAGGGGTTGCGCTCCGTCAGGGACTCCACCACCTCCATCCCCTCCACCACCTGGCCGAAGACGGTGTCCCGGCCGTCCCACAGGGGATGGTCGCGCAGGACTATGTAGAACTGGCTGCCGCTGATGTCTCCCCCGCCGGCGATGGGTGCCATAGCCACCGCTCCCCGCACGTGCCCCACGCCGCTGTCCTCGAACGGCAGCGTATAGCCCGGGCCGGCCGCCCCGGTGCAGGGCAGGGAGCCATCCGCCCGGCAGGTAGGGTCGCCGGCCTGGGCGAAGCCGGCGTCCCGCCGCACGATGTGGAAGACGAGGCCGTTGTAGAAGCCTCGCTGGGCCAGAAAGACGAAGCTGTTCACCGCCTGGGGCGCCCGGTCAGCGAATAGCTGAATGCGTATCCTTCCCTTCTCCGTCTCCAGCACTGCCTCATAACTCCTGCCCGGCTCGATGACCTGCTCCGGGTTGCTGAACTGCGGGATGTTGGTGGGCGTCTGCCCGGGGGTGGGGGAGGGGACGGGACTTGGCTCCTGGCGGGCGGTGGTCTGCTGCCCCCCGGTGATGCCGCCCAGCCCCACCGCTGCCATGCTGGCGATGATGACCACGATGAAGATGACATAGACGGTCTTGCTGCTGAAGATGATGTTGAGGGGGAAGGGAGGGCCCGCCCGCCTCCGGCGGGGCAGAGGGCGTCGGCGCTGCTCGCGTCTGCTCAGGACGATACCTCCTGGCCTGGCTACGGCCAACACTAGTATAAGGCCTCCCCTCGTGATGGTCTCTGTCCGGGCCCTCCGCTGTGGAAAGTGCCGTTGACAGGGTACAGGGCTCCTGCTATGCTGCGGCCACTCTCCAGACGGAAGGGGGCGGTGGCTATGCCCGAGAGGACATACAAGCTCATCGAGCTGGTGGGGGTCTCGGAGAACAGCGTATCGGAGGCCATCCAGAACGCGGTGGCGCGCGCCTCCCAGACCCTGAAGGGGCTGGACTGGATCGAGGTGACGCAGATCCGGGGCGTCATTCAGAACGGCCGGGTGACGCAGTTCCAGGTGCAGATGAAGGTGGGCTTCAGGGTGATGACAGAGGAGGAGTTGCGGGGCGTCTAGCGTCCTGGCGCCTGACCCGTCTTCCCCCTGTAGCGGCGGGCCGTCCGGAGGGGACACGCTGCCCAGGCGGGCGCGCGGGCGATGCCGGGGGTAGTCCGTATGCCCTTTGCCGCCAGGGTATGGGCTAGGTGGTGGGGGCGCTCCCTGCAGCGGTGGTCGGGACGAGGCAGCCCTGGCCTCGGGGGTCGCTGGAGGAGCTCGCCTCGCTGGTACCCCCGGTGGGACTCGAACCCACGGTCTCCGGCTCCGGAGGCCGGCGCTCTATCCGACTGAGCTACGGGGGCGCGGGATGCATTCCCAAGCCTAATCTTAACCACCTCGCCTCCCCCCTTCAAGCCCAGGCGATGATGACCTCTGCCGGGCCCTCCCGGCCCTCGCGGTTGACAGGCTATGGCGGCTTGGGCAATCCTTGCCGGAGAGAAGATGCAGACGAGCAGTCTGGACCGCGCCCGCAAGCTGGAGCGCCTGGAGGCCCTCTGCCGCGAGATGCTGGCCTCCCGACGACTCATCATCGCCAGCAACCGCGGCCCCGTGGAGTTCCACGTGGAGGCCGACGGCAGCCTGCGGCCCCAGCGGGGCAGCGGCGGCTTGGTGACCGCTCTCTCCGCCGTCAGCCGCTTCGTCTCGCCCATCTGGGTCGCCTCAGCCATGACGGAGGGAGACCGCCGCGCCACCGAGGAAGCGGGCGGCGCCATCGACCTTCCGGACCAGGACATGCGCATCCGCTTCGTCAGCGTCCCCCGCAGCGTCTACCAGCGTTTCTACTACGTCTTCGCCAACCCACTCCTCTGGTTCCTCCAGCACTACATGTGGAACACCCCTCGCAGCCCCAACCTGGGCCGAGCCGCCCACGAGGCCTGGGAGGGCGGCTACATCCCCGTCAACCGCGCCTTCGCCCAGGCGGTGGCGGCGGAGGCCGCCTCCAGCCCCGAGCCCCCCTACGTCATGCTCCACGATTACCACCTCTACCTGGCCACCGCCGAGGTGCGGCGCCTCCTGCCCCAGGCTACGATACTTCACTTCACCCATATCCCGTGGCCGGCGCCCCGCTACTGGGGCATCCTCCCCCGACCCATGCGAGAGGCCATACACGAGAGCCTCTGCGCCGCCGATATCGTCGGCCTGCAGACGGACAGCGACGCCCGCAACTTCCTCTACTGCTGCGAGTCCATGCTGCGGGGCGTCACCATAGACTACTCCCACAGCGTCATCACCTATCGTGGCCACACCGTCTACGTGGCCAGCTACCCCATCTCCGTGGACGCCGAGGGGCTCCTGGAATACGCCCAGAGCGACGAGGTTAAGCGCTACCAGGCCCGCCTGCGCCGCTACCTGGGGGAGCAGACGGTGGTGCGGGTGGACCGGGCGGAGCCCAGCAAGAACATCCTGCGCGGCCTGCGGGCCTGGGAGGAGCTCCTGGAGCGCTATCCCCAGTTCCGCCGCCGCGTCACCCTCCTCCAGTTCCTGGTGCCATCCCGCAGCGAGCTGGGCGTCTACCGGACCTATACCGACGAGGTCTTCCAGCTCATCGACGCTATCAATGACCGCTACGGCGAGGAGGACTGGCAGCCCGTCCACGCCTTCTACGAGCACAACTACGCCCAGGCGGTGGCCGCCATGCGCCTCTACGACGTCCTCTTCGTCAACCCCATCATCGACGGCATGAACCTGGTGGCCAAGGAGGGGCCGCTGGTCAACAAGGGGGATGGCGTCCTCATCCTCTCCGAGATGGCCGGCGCCCACGAGCAGCTCGGCGAGTATGCCCTCTCCATCTGCCCCACCGACCTGGAAGGCACGGTGCAGGCCCTCTACCAGGCCCTCACCATGCCGCTGGAGGAGCGTCAGCGCCGGGCCGCCGCCCTCAAGCGGCTCATCCAGGAGGAAGACCTCATGTCCTGGCTGGAGCGTCAGTTGCGGGACCTGCGGGCCGTCTCCAAAGGCGAAGGGCTCTGACCATCTCCCCCAGGAGCCACTCCACCCCGCTCACTCCAGGCACCGTGTAGTCCGCCAGCTCCAGCAGTGCCGTTGGCGTTCCCTCGCCCAGGACGGCCACACAGGCCACCCGCTTCCCCCGCAGGCCCCGCAGGGCGCGGAACATATCGGCGTCAGTGGTGTCATCTCCCAGGGCCAGGACGCCCCGCCAGCGCCGGGCCAGGAGACGGGCCGCCCGCCCCTTGTCGATCCCCAGAGGGGGGCGTAGCTCCACTACCATCTTCCCTTCGTGCACCTGGAAGGCGCGGGCCGCCGGGGACAGTCGGACGGCCTCCAGGATGAGCTCCCGCGCCCGCTCGGGGTCGGACGCCAGGCGATAGTGGATGGCCAGCACCGGCCCCTTCTCCTCCAGGAGGACGCCCGGCAGCCTCCCCAGGGGCGACAGCTCCTCCAGGGCCGCCCGTGCCCGGGCCACGAAGGGCCTCACGCCAGGGGCGAACCGCAGGCGTCCCCGGTCCCAAGCCTCCAGCCCGTGGTTCCCCACATAGACCGCCCCCGGCAGGTCCAGCCAGCGGCGGGCCACCTCCGCCCGCCGACCGGTGACGAAGGCGACCCTCACCCCGGCCTCTATGAGCTGCAGCAGGTGGCGGCGCACCCCCTCCGGCACCCGGGCCTCCTCTGGACGGGGGGCGATGGGGCTCAGCGTCCCGTCGATGTCCGAGAGGAGGCCGAGGGGGCTGCTCAGGAGCAGGGGCTGCAGCGTCTCCACCGAGTCGAGAGGGACAGCCATCGTCCCCAGTGTAACAAAGGGGGAGAACCCTTCGGCAGCCGCAGGCGTATAAGGTGATAAAAGCTCGCCATCGAGGGGGGAAGGAATATGCGCAGGTCAGCGCTCATCGCAGCAGCAGCCATGGCCGCCGCAGCGACGCTCCTCTGGGCGCTCCTGGGCCGGCCGACTTCAGCCCATCCCCAGACAGTGGACTTCCGGGCCAACCTGGAGAGCTTCCAGGAGGTGCCCAGCCTCTCTACCACTGGCACAGGCACCTTCCGGGCCAAGCTGGTGGACGACGACACCCTGCACTACGAGCTCAGCTACTCCGGCCTGGAGGGAGGAACGGTGCGCTTCGCCCATATCCACCTGGGGCAGCCAGGGGTCAACGGCGGCGTCATCGCCTTCCTGTGCGGGGGCGGCGGCAAGCCGGACTGCCCCACGTCCGGGACGGTGAGCGGCACCATTACCGCCGGTAACGTGGTGGGGCCGGCGGGCCAGGGCATCGCCCCCGAAGAGTTCGACGAGATGGTGCGGGCCATGCGGGCTGGCGCCACCTACGTGAACGTCCACACGGAGAGCTACCTCGGCGGAGAGATACGGGGACAGATCAACGCTCGCTAGGGGGCGGGCCTAGCCCTGGCCCCGCTGCCGGTACTGCAACGCCTCCGCCAGATGAGAGGCGGAGATGGTAGGGGAGCCGGCCAGGTCGGCTATGGTGCGGGCTACCTTGAGAACGCGGTGAAAGGAGCGGGCGGAGAGGGAGAGGCGCCCCAGGGCCAGGGAGAGCAGGGAACGAGCGTCCTCTTCCAGCAGCCGCTGGCAGTGCTCCCGCACCTCCACCGGCCCCATCTCGGCGTTGCAGGAGATGGCGCTGCCGGCGAAGCGCTCCCGCTGTCGCTGGCGGGCCGCCTCTACGCGCCCCCTGACCGCCGCCGAGGGCTCGGCCACCGCTTCCTCCGTCAGCAGCTTCTCATGCTCCACCCGCGGCACCGTCAGGAAGATGTCTATGCGGTCCAGTAGCGGCCCGGAGATGCGGCGCTGGTAACGGCTGACCATGGCCTCGGTGCAGGTGCAGGGACGACGACCGTCGCCGTAGAAGCCGCAGGGGCAGGGGTTCATGGCTGCCACCAGCATGAAGCTGGCGGGGAAGGTGACGTTGCCGTGGGCGCGGCTCACCGTCACCTTCCTGTCTTCCAGGGGCTGGCGGATGGCCTCCAGGACGGAGTGCGGGAACTCCGGCAGCTCGTCCAGGAAGAGGACGCCGCGGTGGCTCAGCGTCACCTCGCCGGGGCGGGGGAGGCGGCCGCCGCCCACCAGCCCGGCGTGGGAGATGGTGTGATGGGGCGAGCGGAAGGGCCGCTGCTGCAGGAGGGGCTGGCCCGGGGGAAGGAGCCCGGCCACCGAGTAGATCTTCGTCACCTCCAGCGCCTCCGCGGGCGTCATGCCGGGCAGGATGCCGGGCAGGGCGCGGGCCAGCAGCGTCTTGCCGGCGCCCGGCGGCCCCACCATGAGCACGTTGTGGCCGCCGGCGGCCGCCACCTCCAGGGCCCGCTTGGCGTGCTCCTGGCCCCGGATGTGGGCGAAGTCCACCCCGTCCCAGGCGCCGGGGAGGGCCTCCGGCTCCCGCGCTCGTACATAGGGGGGGAGGGGAGCTTCGCCCTGTAGGTGAGCGGCCAGAGCGGACAGGCTGGGCACCGGCAGCACCTGCACGCCTTCCACCAGGGCGGCCTCGGCGGCGTCGGCCTCGGGCACGTAGACGGTGCGCAGGCCCCGCTCCCGCGCCAGGGCCACCATGGGCAGGACACCATCGGTGTGGCGCACCTGTCCGTCCAGGGAGAGCTCCCCCAGGACGAGGCAGTCCGTCAGGTCGGCCGAGACCTGTCCCGAGGCGACGAGGACGGCCGCCGCTATGGGGAGGTCGTAGGCCGGGCCCTCCTTGCGCAGGTCGGCCGGGGCCAGGTTGACGGTGATGCGCTTCTGGGGAAAGGTGAAGCCCGAGTTCCTGATGGCGGAGCGGACGCGCTCCCGCGCCTCCTGCACCGCCGTATCCGGTAGGCCGACGATGGTGAAGGCGGGCAGCCCTTGGCTGATGTCCACCTCCACCTCGACGATCTCCCCCTCCAGGCCGACGATGGCGCAGGTGTTGACCTTGGCTAGCACTCCCGACGCGTCCCGTAACGGCTATTCACTGGCAACAGTGTAGCATGAAGGGGGCCGTTTGCCTCGTCAAGGGGCGAGAGATATCCACACCATCACAACGAGACCGCCAGGCCGGCCATCAGCGCCCCGCAGCCGACGACCGCGGCCAGGGCCTCGGCCCATCTGATGGAGAGGGCCGCGGCCCGCAGGAAGACGTAGTTGGTCAGGCTGTGCCCGAGGGCGGTGAGGACGACGAGGGCCGGCTGCCAGAAGAGGAGTAACGACAGCCCCACGTGGATAGCCATCGCCGAGTAGCGCTCCAGCGTCCGCCAGGGCGACCACGGCTCGGCTGCCAGCGTCGCCATGCTCGCCTCCATCGAAGAGGGGGAAGCCGGGGCGAGGCCGGACACCGTCCGGGCGCCCAGCCTGTGCAGCAGCAGCGTCTCCATCAGGGTGTAGGGCACCTCAGCCAGCCCCCAACCCAGCCCCAGGGAGTAAGCCTGTCCCGCCTCGTCGACGAAAGCGAGGAGCAGCGCCAGCCTCGTCGCCTCCTCGACGGGCCCGGAGAGCCAGATGCTCCGTTCCGCCAGCCCGGGTCGAGCCAGGAGGAAGATCAAGGGCACCCGCGCCAGGAGGGTGGCAAGCCACCCCGCAGCGCCGAGGGCCACCATGCCGATATCGATGGCCAGCCCTGTAGACCAGGCCAGGGCCAGGAAGGGGACCGGCACCGATGCCAGCAACGCCAGTGAGGTGAGCATAGAGACCAGCCCAGCGCGCCCGGCGCTGGGGGCGCTCCTGTCGAGCACTCCATCCCCTCGGCGTTCGCTCGATCCGGCGTCTTCCACGCCCTTTTCCTCGTCCCGCTGGCCTGGCCGTGCGCCCCTCGCACTACCCTCTCCCGCGCTGGCCAGGCCCTACCAGCCCAGAATGATCAGAGACGAAAGTGCGATCCCCTCGCGTCCGTGCAGGGGGGCCTACGCTCTCCCCCTTCGATAACGGCGGGTCCTCGGGGTCTGCCAGGTAAGGGGTCGAGAAGACGCTGGAGTCGTCGCCTCTCCTTCTCGAAGCTCCGAGAACTGGCAGGCGAGCCTAGCCTTAGCTCCCATAAGGCTCCTGTGTCCAAGTCAGTAGCCAAAGGCCAGTCTGCTCTTCACCGTTGAGCATATGCCACCCGTGGGCGGCCTTCCATGCCATGTCGACATAAAAGCTTGGGCGCAGGTGGCCATTACACCTGCGGCTCCCACTACCTGCGACCCCCGGTTCGATTGAGGCTTGCTAACACAGTTGCGGGGCCGCCGCCCTCGCCCACCTTTCAATCCCACTTTGGTTCGATTGGGGCCGGTTTAGGCCCGCCCCCAGAGGTTACAGAGGCCGACTTTCAATCCCACTTTGGTTCGATTGGGGCCAGGGATAGCGTGGCCCTGGGGCCGTGGTCTGCTCCCTTTCAATCCCACTTTGGTTCGATTGGGGCGCTTCTTCCAGAATGAGAAGGACGTCAGGCTCTTCGTCTTTCAATCCCACTTTGGTTCGATTGGGGCGCGGGGACACGTCTCTCGTCCGTTTGTACGAAGACATCTTTCAATCCCACTTTGGTTCGATTGGGGCC
>DAOTWZ010000041.1:0-37066 GCA_034435615.1 Dehalococcoidia bacterium | reverse complement strand
ATGTTCGACCCGATACCGGAGGCAGCCGCCTGGGCCATCGTCCTGCTGCCTCTGGGCTCCTTCGCCGTCATCGCCCTCGCCTCTCTGCTCTCGGTCAGCGGGCTCCCCTTGTGGCGGCCCCGCTGGAGCGGCTACCTCACCGTGGCAGCCATAGCGGCCGCCTTCGTCCTGGCCCTCTGGGCGCTGGACTCGGCGGTGCAGAGCGAGGGCCACGCCGTGGGCTTCCCGGCCCATGAGTGGGTGGCGGTGGGGCCGTTGCGGGTGGACATCGGCTTCCGCCTGGACGGGCTGGCGGCGTTGATGCTGGTGGTGGTGACTGGCGTCTCCCTGGCCGTCCAGGTCTACTCTCAGGGCTACATGGCCGGCGACCCCGGTTATTCCCGCTACTTCGCCTTCATGTCCCTCTTCACCGGCTCCATGCTGGGTCTGGTGGCCGCCTCCAACCTGCTGCAGCTCTTCGTCTTCTGGGAACTGGTGGGCCTCTGCTCCTATCTGCTCATCGGCTTCTGGTTCCAGCGGGACGCCGCCCGCCGGGCGGCCACGAAGGCCTTCCTGGTGACCCGCCTGGGCGACCTAGGGCTCCTCTCGGCCATCCTGCTGATATGGTGGCAGACGGGCGAGCTGGACATAGCAGCCATCCAAGAGGCGGCCCTGGCCGGGGTGGTGGGGGCGAGCGTCATCGCCTTCTTCGCCGGTGGCGTCTTGGCCGGGGCGGCGGGGAAGTCGGCCCAGTTCCCCCTCCACGTCTGGCTGCCCGACGCTATGGAGGGCCCCACCCCCGTCTCCGCCCTCATCCACGCCGCCACCATGGTGGCGGCCGGCGTCTACCTGGTGGCCCGCCTCTTCCCCGTCTTCGCCCTCTCCGAGGAGGCGATAACCACGGTGGCCGTCATCGGCGCCGTCACCGCCCTCGCCTCCGCCCTGGTGGGGCTGGTGATGACCGATATCAAGCGGGTGCTGGCCTACTCCACCATCAGCCAACTGGGCTACATGATGGCGGGGCTGGGTGTCTTCGGCTTCGCCGTGGCCATCTTCCACCTCTTCACCCACGCCTTCTTCAAGGCCCTCCTCTTTCTGGGCGCCGGCTCAGTCAACCACGCCACCGGCACCTTCGACATGCGGAGGATGGGCGGCCTGGCCCGTCACATGCCCATCACCTTCCTGACCACCGCGGTGGCGGGCCTGGCCCTGGTAGGGATATTCCCCCTGGCCGGCTACTGGAGCAAGGACGAGATCCTGGCGGTGGCCTGGGAGGAGCGGCCGGTGGTCTTCTGGGCGCTGCTGGCAGGCGTCTTCGTGACGGCGCTGTACGTGGGACGGATGCTCTTTCTCACCTTCGGTGGCAGCTACCGGGGCGGCGAGACGCAGGGCCACGGCAGCCACGGCGGCCATCCCCACGAGTCCCCCTGGGTGATGCTCCTGCCCATGCTGGCCCTGGCGGGCCTCTCCGTGGGGGCTGGCTTCGTGAACCTGCAGCACGGCCTGGAGCACCTGCTGGCCGGCTCTCTGCCAGCGGGGACGGAGGAGCTGGCGGCGGAGCCCCACTTCCGGATGGGAATCGCCGTCGCCTCTGTGGCGGTGGGTGTGGCCGGTCTGGCGCTAGCCTGGCTCCTCTACGGGCTGCGATTCCTCAGCCCCGAGGCGGTCCGCCGCGCCCTGTGGCCGCTGGCCACCCTCCTGGAGCGCCGCTACTTCCTGGACGACCTATACGAGGGGCTGATAGTGCGGCGCCTCTTCCTGGGCGGCATCGCCTTCGGTCTCCAGATGTGGGACAGGGTGGTGGTGGACGGCGCAGTGAACGGCCTGGGCACCCTGACCCGCTATGGGGGCGGCGTGCTGCGCCTGGCCCAGGCGGGGCAGGCCCAGGTATACGGCGCCGCCATCGCCGTGGGCGTTGTCGTGGCGACGGTGGTAATACTGCTGGTCTGAGAGGTCAGGTAAGGTGCTGTCTCTCCTGGTCTTCCTGCCACTACTGGGGGCGGCGCTGATAGCGCTCCTGCCCCGAGAGCGAGAGGGCTGGGCCCGCTGGTTGGCCCTCCTGGCCTCCCTGGCGGCGCTGGGGATAGCACTGGCCCTCTTCGTCGCCTATGACAGGGGTGGGGAGCAGTTCCAGTTCGTCGACCAGCGCACCTGGATCAGCTCCGAGGTGGCGCCCTTCACCGTCCAGTATCTGCTGGGGGTGGACGGGCTCTCGTTGCCCCTGGTGGCCCTGACGGCCTTCCTCACCACGGTGGCCGTCCTGGTCTCCTGGAACATAGGACTGCGGCCGCGGGAGTACTTCGCCTGGCTGCTGGTGCTGGAGACCTCCCTCCTAGGGGTCTTCGCCTCCCTGGACCTGGTGCTCTTCTTCCTCTTCTTCGAGCTGGAGCTGCTGCCCATGTACTTCCTGATCTCCATCTGGGGGACGGGACGGCGGGTCTACTCGGCCTGGAAGTATGTCCTGTTCACCTTCTTCGGCTCCGCCTTCATGCTGGTAGCCATCCTGGTCATCGGCTTCGCCGCCGAGACGTTCGACATGCGTCAGCTCCAGGAGATGGGGCCGCTGCGGGACGCCGTGTTGCCGGCCACCGTCGTCTTCGCCTTCCTGATGATCGCCTTCGGGGTGAAGCTGCCGGTGGTGCCCCTCCACACCTGGCTACCGGACGCCCACACCGACGCCCCCACCGCTGTGAGCGTGATGCTGGCGGGGGTGTTGCTGAAGATGGCCGGCTACGGCATCCTGCGGCTCTGCTTCTCCATCCTGCCCGACGTGGCCCGCGACGCCTCCGCCTGGCTGGCCGCCCTGGCTGCCCTCAGCATCCTTTACGGCGCCGTGGCCACCCTCATGCAGAGCGACCTGAAGCGCCTCATTGCCTACTCCAGCGTGAGCCACATGGGCTACGTCCTGCTGGGGGCCTCCGCCCTGGGCACAGTGGGGCTGACCGGGGCGGCGATGCAGATGCTGACCCACGGCCTCATCACCGGCCTCCTCTTCGTGATGGTGGGGCTGGTCTACGAGCGCACCCACACGCGCGAGATCGGCGAGATGCAGGGCCTGGCCCGCGCCATGCCCTATCTGACGACGGTGATGGTCATCGCCGGGCTGGCCTCGTTGGGGCTGCCCAGCCTGGCCGGCTTCGTCTCGGAGGTAACGGTCTTCCTGGGCACCTTCCCCCGCCACCAGTTCCTGACGGTGCTGGGCGTCACCGGGGTGCTGCTGGCGGCCGGGTACATACTCTGGATGGTGCAGCGTGTCTTCTGGGGGGAGCTCACGCCCCGCTGGCAGGGGCTACAGGAGGCGGTGGCCTGGTGGGAGAGAGTCCCCACGCTGGCCCTGGTGGCGGTCATCCTGCTGGTGGGCATCTACCCCAGGGTGGTGATGGACCTGGTCGAGTCCGGAGTGCTGCCCATAGCCGAGCGGCTGGGCTAGGGTAGAGCTATGGAGAGCGTGAACCGTCTGGGGCCCGAGCTGATCCTGCTGGCGGTGGCCGGGCTCGTCCTCATCGTGGACGCCTTCTCCGGCCTCATGGGGAGGGGCCTGCGCTCCCTGTGGGAGCGCGGGGGAGCGGCCGGCCTGGCCCTGATGGGAGCGGTAGGGGCCCTGGCCTGGGCGGCTGCCCTCATCGTCACCGGCAACCGGGGCAGCGCCTTCAGCGACGTCTACCGCCTGGACGACTTCTCCCTCTTCTTCGCCGTCCTCTTCGCCGGGGTGGCAGCGGCGGTGGTGCTGGCCTCCGTGGAGTATCTGCGGGGACGGCCTCATCAGGCGGAGTACTACGTCCTGGTGCTGACCACGGCCGCCGGCCTCTCCCTGCTGGCCGGCGCGGTGGACCTGATACTCATCTTCGTGGCCCTGGAGCTGACGGCCCTCTCCCAGTACGTGCTGGTGGGCTTCCTGAGAGACCAGCGCTCCAGCGAGGCGGGTCTGAAGTATCTGCTCATCGGGGCGGTGAGCGCCGCCCTCACCCTCTACGGGATGGCCTTCCTCTTCGGGCTGTCGGGCTCCACCAATCTGGTGGACATCGCCCGGGCCGTCTCCTCCGCTGGCGACGACGCCCGGGCGGGCTACGTGCTGGCAGCGGTGCTCCTGGCGGCTGGTCTGGGCTTCAAGATGGCAGTGGTGCCCTTCCAGATGTGGGTGCCGGACGTCTATCAGGGAGCGCCCACGCCGGTGGCCGCCTTCCTCTCGGTGGGCTCCAAGGCGGCCGGCTTCGCCGTGGCCATCAGGCTCTTCGTTGAGGGGCTGGGAGACCGCTTCATCGCCCAGGACTGGGGGGTGCTGTTCGGGGTGCTGGCGGCCCTCTCCATGACCATAGGCAACCTGATGGCGCTGCCCCAGATGGACATCAAGCGACTGCTGGGGTACAGCTCCATCGCCCAGGCCGGGTACTTCCTCATCGGTCTCGCGGCGGTCTCGGCGGGGGAGCCCCAACCCCTCCTGGGGACGGGCGCCGTCATCTTCTTCCTGGCCGCCTATGCCTTCACCAATCTGGCGGCCTTCGCTGCCGTCATCGCCATCTCCCAGCGCATCGGCAGCGACTTCATCGGCGACTACGCGGGGATGGCTCGCCGCTCCCTGCCTCTGGCACTGGCCCTCACCCTGGCCCTGGTCTCCCTGACGGGGATACCTCCCACGGCCGGCTTCGTGGCCAAGCTGTATATCTTCAACGCTGCCGTGCAGGCGGACCTGGTCTGGCTGGCGGTGCTGGGTGTGGTAAACAGCGTCATCTCCGCTTACTACTACCTTCGGGTGGTCCTGACCATGTTCGTGGACGAGCCTCGCCGCCCGGAGCCGCTGCGGCCAGCCCCGGCCATAGGCCTGACGGTGCTGCTGGCGGTAGCAGGCCTCCTGGTGGTAGGTGTCTTCCCCTTCCCCCTTATCGATGCGGCCGAGGCGGCGGCCCGCGTCCTGGGCTAGACGCCGCGAGCGGGCGGCGCCCCTTCGCCCTGCCCCTGCGCCATGAGGGAGCACGTCATACTGGTGAGCGTGGAGGAGCCCTTCTCCTCTCGCCTCGACGAGACGTGGCTCAGGGAGGTGGCACGCACGGTCCTGGCAGGGGAGGGCGTGCCGGCGGCGGAGCTGGACGTCCTCGTCACCGACGACGCCACCGTCCAGGAGTTGAACCGCACCTACACCGGCGAGGACGAGCCTACGGATGTCCTCTCCTTCTCCCTGCAGGAGGGGGAAGAGATGGTGGCCGCGCCCGACGGACTCCTCCACCTGGGAGAGGTCATCATCTCCTACCCCACGGCCGAGCGCCAGGCCAGGGAGCGGGGCCACCCAGTGCAGCGGGAGGTGGCCCACCTGCTGATCCACGGTGTCCTCCACCTTCTGGGCTACGACCACGCCCTGCCGGAGGAGGAACGCCTCATGCAAGCGCGAGAGAACCTATACCTCGGACGCGCTCCCGCGCCCTGATCACGGCCGCGGAGGGGCACGGCCGTAGTTTATAATAGACTTAAAGTCAGACCCGTTCCCGCGTGGCTATGAACGGCCAGCGTGGGAAGGGGATCGCAGTCACATCGCTGGAAGGGAGGAGGAGAGCATGCAGACGGGCCACAAGACGGCCGCCGTGAACATAGGCCTCGCCCAGGCGCAGCGTGAGGAGGTGGCACACCTCCTGGGCCGGCTCCTGGCTGACGAGTTCACCCTCTACACCAAGACCCGCAACTACCACTGGAACGTGGTGGGACCCCGCTTCTATGCCCTGCACACCTTCCTGGAAGAGCAGTACAAGATGCTGGACGAGTTCGTGGACGAGGTGGCGGAGCGCATACGGCACCTGGGGGGCTGGGCGCCCGGCACCATGACGGAGTTCCTGCAGCAGACCGGCCTAAAGGAGGAGCCGGGCAGCTACCCCGACTCCCAGACCATGCTCGCCAATCTGCTGGCCGACCACGAGGCCATCATCAACTGGCTGCGCGAGCAGATACAGACCGTGGGCGAGAAGCAGGGGGACGAGGTGACCAGCAACTTCCTCCAGGACCTGGCCCATCGGCACGAGAAGATGGCCTGGATGCTGCGCGCCCACCTGGAGGGTGAGCCTGCCTGACGCGACGCGGGGGCGGGCGCTGGCCCGCCCCCGCCCCTGACGCCACCCCTAGCTAGCCAGCGACGCCCCACCTTATACTAGCCTCGGAGTGAACGGCGAGAGCTTCCCCCGACGCGAACAGGTCCTCTACCGCAAGTGGCGCCCTCAGACCTTCGCCGAGGTGGCAGGCCAGGACAGCGTGACCAGGACCCTGCGCAACGCCATCGCCAGCGGCCGCATCGCCCATGCCTATCTCCTGTGCGGCCCCCGGGGCACCGGCAAGACCAGCCTGGGCAGGCTCATCGCCAAGGCGGTCAACTGCCAGTCCCCCCAGGACGGGGAGCCCTGCAACCGCTGTCCCTCCTGCGAGAGCTACCTGGCCGGCCAGGCGCCAGACCTGCTGGAGATGGACGCCGCCAGCAACCGCGGCATCGATGAGATCAGGCGGCTGCGGGACCGCGTGGGGCTGGCCCCCATGGGCGGTCGCTACAAGGTCTATCTGGTGGACGAGGTCCACATGCTCACCCAGGAGGCCTACAACGCCCTCCTGAAGACGCTGGAGGAGCCGCCGCCCCACGTCATCTTCGTCCTGGCCACCACCGAACCGCAGCGGCTGCCGGCCACCATCGTCTCCCGCTGCCAACGCTTCGACCTCCGCCGCGTTCCCCTGACGGCCGCTGTGGCCCGCCTGGGCCATATCTGCCAGGCCGAGGGCTTCGCTCTGGAGGAGCGGGGCCTGGAGGAGATCGCTCGCGCCGCCGGCGGCTCTCTGCGAGACGCCATCAACCTCCTGGAGCAGGTGGTGGCCTACTACGGCCCCAGCCCCACCACGGAGCAGGTGCGGGAGGCCCTGGGCCTCCGCTCCGACGGACGCGCCCGTGAGCTGGTGGCCGCCATCGTCCGTCGGGACCTGGCGGCCGCCCTGCGGCTGGTGGCTGCCGCCCACGACGACGGCCTGGAGATGCGACAGCTCGCCCGGGAGGTGGTGGCCGGCCTGCGCTCCCTCCTCCTCATCAAGGCTGGCGCGGCCGACACGCTGGAGCTGGGCCAGGAGGAGCTCTCTCAGTTGACGCTTCTGGCCCAGCAGACGGAGAGCGAGGCCATAATGCGGGGGCTGCGCCTGCTGGCCCGGGCCGACTTCCGCGACGACCCCTACTCCCCCCTGCCCCTGGAGCTGGCCCTGGTGGAGGCCCTGGGCCAGGAGAGGCCGCCGTCCCCTGCCCCCTCCCCGGGCCCCACCGCCCAGGCGGGTCCCCCACGGGAGGCCCCGGCGGCCCCCCAGGACCCTCCAGCCTCCGGCTCTCTGGCCCTTCCGCCGGACTTTCTGGAGCGCCTTCGCCTCTCCTGCCGGGAGGTGGACCGTCACCTGGCGGCCCTCCTGAACGGCTCCTGCGAGGTCAAAGAGGTGCGGGAGGGCACCATCGTCCTGGGGTTCTACTGGCGGTTCCATCTGGACCAGGTAGGGCAGCCCACCCGTCAGCGTCAACTGGAGGAGGTGGCCTCACGGCTCCTGGGACAGCCCGTGACCGTCCGCTGTGAGATGACCCAGGCGCCGTCGCGTCCCAGAGGGGGCGGCCACCTGCTGAAGGAGGCCCTCCGCCACGGCGCCGTCCCCCTGGCACAGGAAGAAGGAGGCGAGGAGGATGTCCCAGCAACCGCGAATGAACCGTGACCTGATGCGCCAGATCCAGGAGCTGCAGAACCGCATCGCCGAGGCGCAGCGCACCCTGGAGGAGACGGTGGTGGAGACCTCCGCTGGCGGTGGCGCCGTCACCGTAGTGATGAGCGCCCGGCCTCAACTCCAGTCCATCACCATCCGCCCCGAGGCCGTGGACCCCGACGACGTGGAGATGCTCCAAGACCTCATCCTGGCGGCAGTGAACGACGCCCTGGAGAAGGTGCGGGAGGCCCAGATGCGACACCTCTCCAGCCTGGCCGGCGGCTTCGGCCTGCCCGGGCTTCCCCGCTAGGGTCTAGCCCCTGGCCCCTTTATAATGGGCGTAGCGAATGGGGAAGGGGTGTTGAGTTTGCAGGATTCTATACCTGCCGCCGGGCCCGTCGCCCGGCTCATTGAGGAGTTCCACAAGCTGCCAGGCATCGGCCCCAAGAGCGCCCAGCGCCTCACCTACTACGTCCTGCGGGCCCCCCTGGCCGAGGTGCGGGCCCTGGCCGAGGCCCTTCTGGAGGCCAAGGAGCGCATCGTCTTCTGTTCCGTCTGCCAGAACCTGACGGACGTAGACCCCTGCCGCTTCTGTAGCGACCCCCAGCGGGACCGTTCCCTCATCTGCGTGGTGGAGGAGCCCCTGGACGCCCTGGCCATTGAACGAACGGGCCGCTTCCGCGGCCTCTATCACGTCCTCCACGGCGTCATCTCCCCTATGGACGGCGTCGGCCCCGAAGACCTGAAGGTGGGGGAGCTGCTGGACCGCCTGCGCTCCGGCGAAGTGAAGGAGGTCATCGTCGCCACCAACCCCAACCTGGAGGGGGAGGCCACCGCCCTCTACCTGGCCCGCCTGCTGCGGCCCCTGGGCGTGAGGGTCACCCGCCTGGCCCGCGGCCTCCCCATGGGCGCCGACCTGGAGTATGCCGACGACGTGACCCTGGGCCGGGCCCTGGAAGGGCGCCAGGAGGTCTGAGCCCTTGGCGGAGCCCCCGCGCCTCTTCAAGACGGAGGCCTTCGTCCTGCGCCAGCGCGACCTGGCCGAGGCCGACCGACTGGTGACCCTTCTCACCCCCGCCCACGGCAAGCTGGAGGCCAAGGCCCGCGGCGTGCGCCGGCCCAAGAGCCGTATGGGCGGTCACCTGCAGCCCCTCACCCGCGTGATGGTCCAGCTCGCCCAGGGGCACACTCGCTACGTGGTGGCCGGCTGCCAGACCCTGGAGAGCTTCCCCGCCCTCCAGGGAGACCTGGAGCGCCTCGCCCTCGCCCTCTACGCCTGCGAGGTGGCCGACCGCTTCCTCCCTCCAGGGGCTGAGGCCCATACCCCCTACCGGCTGCTCCTGGAGACTGTGCGCTGGCTGGAACGGGCGCCCCAGCCGGAGCTGGCCGTCCGCCGCTTCGAGGCGCGCCTTCTGGCGCTGAGCGGCTTCGGCCCGGAGCTGGACCATTGCCTGGGTTGCCGCCGTCCCCTGCCGGGGGAGGGGCTGTTCTCGCCCCTGGCCGGAGGAGTGATCTGTCCGGACTGCGGCGGCGGCCAGGCCGGCGCCCGCCCCCTGAGCCAGGGCGCCCTGAAGGTGCTGCGGCTCCTCCAGCGGTCATCCCTACAGGAGGCGCAGCATCTCCGCCTCCCCGCTCCGCTGGCGCGAGAAGTGGAGCTGCACCTGCGCAGCTATCTGGCCCACCTGCTGGAGGGGGAAGCCCGCTCTGCCCAGATGGTGGAGCGGCTGCGCCGGGGCCTCACCATCATGCCCAGCCCGGGGCAGACGCCCTAGCTCCGCCGCTCCAGGATGTAGTAGGTCAGCTCCTCCAGGGTGCGGCGGGCCTCGGTGCTGGGGAGGATGGAGATGGCCTCCAGGGCGCGCCCGCAGTAGTCCCGCGCCATGCGGTAGGACTCCTGCGGTATGTCGGACTCCCGGACCATCAGCACCGCCTGCTGCACGTGCTCGTGGCGGCGGTCGGCGAAGAAGCGGTGGATGGGGTTGTCCCGCGGGTAGCGCTGCAACAGCAGGAGGGAGGGAAGGGTGAGGGTGCCCTGGAGGAGGTCGCTGCCCACGGGCTTCCCCATCTCTCCCTCGTCCCCCGTGAAGTCCAGGATGTCGTCCACTATCTGGAAGGCGATGCCCAGGTTGTAACCGTAGTGACGGAGGGCGGTGATCCACTCCTCCGGCTCGTCGGCGACGATGGCCCCGCCCTCGCAGGCGGTGGCGAAGAGGGAGGCAGTCTTGCCACCGATGCGGTTCAGGTACTCCTGCACGTCCTGTCGGCTGTCGTAGGCCCGCATGTCCTGGCCCAGCTCGCCCTTGGCCATCACCATGAGGGTATGGGCGAAGAGGCGGATGACGCGTATGTTGCCGGTGCGGGCCACCAGTTCGGCGGCGTGGGCGAACATGTAGTCCCCCAGCATGACGGCGCTGCTGTTGTGGAAGAGGCTGTTGGCGGTGGGGCGGCCCCGCCGCGTGTCGGCGTTGTCGATGACGTCGTCGTGGACCAGGGTGGCCGTGTGCAGCAGCTCCACGGAGGCGGCCAGGGGCACCAGCAGGTCCAGCCGGTAGTCGCCGAAGGTGCCAGCCAGCAGGACGAGGGCGGGGCGCAGCCGCTTCCCCGAGCCCGAGAGGACGACGTCCATCATGCGGGCCAGGAAGGGGAAGTCCACCTCCCGCAGGGAGTTGAGGGTCTCGTCCACCAGGGCCAGGTCTTTCTGGATGGGGCCGTAGAGCTGTGCCGCTACCACTATCGGGACTCCTCCCCCAGGTCTCCTAGGCCGAAGAGCCAGGCCGCCGCCAGGGCGGTGCCGCTGCTCACCCGCTCCTGGCTCTCCCCCCGCAGGCGAGCGATGGCCTCCACCGTCTCCGTCAGGTAGGCCGGCTCGTTGCGCTGACCCCGCCGCGACTGCGGCGGCAGGTAAGGAGCGTCCGTCTCCACCGTCAGCCAGCGCAGGGGCACGCCGGCGGCTACTGAGCGCACCTTCTCGCCGTTGGGATAGGTGCAGGTGGCGGCGATGGACACCAGGAAGCCCATCTGCACGTACTGGAGGGCCAGGGCTATATCGCCCGAGAAGCAGTGCATCTGGCCCAGGGGGCGGTCCTTGGGCCAGAGCCCCAGCATCTCCCTCTCGTAGGCGCTGATGATGGCCAGCGTCTCCTCTTCCGCCTGCCGGGAGTGGACCACCACGGGCCGGCGCAGCTCCGCCGCCAGTTCAAGTTGCTCGCGGAAGGCCCGCCGCTGCACCTCCGGGGGAGACAGGTTGCGGTAGAAGTCCAGCCCCGTCTCCCCCACTGCCACCACCTTGGAGGAGTGGCCCAGGCGGTAGAGGGCGCGGCGGGTCCGCTGGCCCCAGGTGCCGGCGAAGTGGGGGTGCACCCCGATGACGGCGTAGACATCGGAGTGCTCGTCGGCCAGGGCCACCGCCCGCCGGCTGGACTCCAGGTCCCAGCCCACCACCACGAAGGCGCGGACGCCCGCCTGCCGGGCCCGCGCCAGGGCCTCCTCACGGTCGGCGTCGAACTGCTCGTCCTGGATGTGGCAGTGAGAGTCCACCAGCATGGTCAGGTGCCCAGCCGGGCCTCCTCTTCGGCGACGATGGCGGGGTCCAGCTTTTTGAAGAGGGGCTCCAGCTCTCGCAGCGTCTGGCCGGGCCGCGGCATATCGAACCGCCAGCCCTGGGACTCCAGGGTCCCCTTGTAGCCCAGCATGTGGTGCAGGCGCTGACTGGTGAAGGGGAGGTAGGGGTAGAAGGCCACCTTAAGGCCGTTGATGGCCGCGATGGCGGTATAGATGACGGTGGCGCAACGGGGCCGGTCCTGGTTGATGAGGCGCCAGGGGGCGCTCTCCTCCAGGTAACGGTTGGCCTCCCGGGCGGCCGCCATCACCTCTTCGATGCCGTTGCGGAAGTGGCACCAGTAGATGTGCTCACCGGTGCGCTTGAGGGCCTGCTCGGCGCGGTGGAGGAGCATGCGGTCCCGCTCCAGGAGCTGGGCGGGGGCGGGGATGGCCCGGTCGAAGTGGCGGTAGGCGAAGGTGAGGACGCGGTTCACCAGGTTGCCCCAGGTGGCCACCAGCTCATCGTTGTTGCGGCGGACGAAGTCGGCCCAGGTGAAGTCGGAGTCCGAGGTCTCGGGCATCGTCACCGCCAGGTAGTAGCGCAGGGGGTCCGGGTCGTAGCGAGAGAGGAAGTCCAGCACCCAGACCGCCAGGTTGCGGCTGGTGGAGGCCTTGGCCCCCCGCACCGTCTGGTACTGATTGGCGGGGACATCGTAGGGGAGGTTGTAGTGCTCCCCTGTGGCCTCGCTGTAGGCCATGAGCTCCGCCGGCCAGATGAGGGTGTGGAAGATGATGTTGTCCTTGCCGATGAAGTAGTAGGTCTTGCAGCGGGGGTCCTGCCAGAACTCTCGCCACTTCTCGGGATCCCCCTGGCGCTGGGCCCACTCCTTGGCGGCGGAGAGATAGCCGATGACGGCCTCGAACCAGACGTATATGCGCTTGGTCTCGAAGCCGGGGAGGGGTATGGCGACGCCCCACTCGATGTCCCGGGTGATGGCCCGGTCCTTGAGCCCCTGCTCCAGCACGGAGAGGGAGAAGTTGAGGACGTTGCGCCGCCAGTGCTGCTTGTCGGTGGAGAGCCAGTCCCTGAGCTTGCGGTTGTAGGCGCTGAGCCGCAGGAAGAAGTGCTCCGAGTCCCTGATCTGGGGCGTCGCCCCGTCGAAGCGGCAGCGGGGGTCTACGAGGTCCACGGGGTCCAGCACGTTGCCGCAGTTGTCGCACTGGTCGCCCCGGGCGCCGTTGTAGCCGCAGATGGGGCATGTGCCCTCCACGTAGCGGTCCAGGAGGAAGCGCTCTTCCACGGGGCAATAGGGGAGCTTCATGGTGTCCTTGTAGAGGACGCCCCGCTCGTAGAGCTTCAGGAAGATGTCGTGGACGGTGCGGGCGTGGTTCTCCGTCCCCGTGGAGGTGTAGATGTCAAAGGTGATGCCCAGGCGCCGCCAGGTTTCCAGGAACTCCTGGTGGTAATGGGCCGCCACCTCCGCCGGGCTCTTCCCCTCCTGCTCCGCCCGCACGGTGATGGGGGTGCCGTGCTGGTCGCTCCCGGAGACCATGAGCACCGTATTGCCGGCCACCCGGTGGTAGCGGGCGAAGATATCGGCCGGCAGGTAGGCCCCCACTATCTGTCCCGTGTGGAGGGAGCCGTTGGCGTAGGGCCAGGCGACGCCTATGAAGATCTTCTCGGCCATGGATGTCCCACTGCTGGATTTTAGCATACAGCTCTCTTAGGGGCCTCTCTCCCCCGCCAGTTGCAGCCATAGCTGGTAGACGCGCCGTCGGGGGAGGCGATAGCGGGCTACCACCTGGCCCACCGCCTCCCGGGCGTGGCGGCCCTCCCGTCGCAGGCGGGCCAGCTCCGCCAGGGCGACCTCCTCCGGGGGGAGGCTCTGGCGCTCGGCGGCCGCCCCCTCCACCACCAGGGTGAACTCACCCCGGGGCTCCTGGAAGTGGGCCAGCGCCTCCCCCACGGTGCCCCGGAAGACCTCTTCGAACATCTTGGTGAGCTCCCGACAGACGGCGATGCGGCGCTCCCCCAGGGCGGCGTGGAGGTCAGCCAGGGTCTCCCGCAGCCGGTGGGGAGACTCCAGGAGGACGAGGGTGCGCGGCTCCTCCCGCAGGGAGGCCAGGAGGCGCTGTCGCTCCCCCTTGCGACGGGGCAGGAAGCCCAGATAGGTGAACTGACGGGTGGACAGGCCGGAGACGGCCAGGGCGGCGACAATGGCCGACGGGCCCGGCACAGCCGTCACCCGGTGGCCGGCGGCCACCGCCGCCCGCACCAGGTCCACGCCGGGGTCGCTGATGCCAGGCATCCCCGCCTCCGAGACCAGGGCCACATCCCCCTCCGCCAGAGCAGCCAGGAGGAGGGGCGTCCGCTTCTCCTTGTTGTGCTCGTTGTAGCTCACCAGGCGGGCCTGGATGCCGTAGTGGGAGAGGAGCCGACGGGCGGTCCGGGTGTCCTCGGCGGCGACGAGGATGACCTCGCGCAACACGCGCAGCGCCCGCAAGGTGATGTCCTCCAGGTTGCCTATAGGCGTGGCGACGAGGTACAGGGTGGCCACGGCCAGTCCTGTCCCCCGCCCGAGGGCGGGCAGGGGCTACCACTCCACCGGTAACTTCTTCAGGATGCGCCCCACGAAGGTGGGGTAATACTCCAGCTCGTCCAGGCCGATGGCCAGGCGGATGCCGGGCAGCCTCCGGGAGAGGGCCAGAAAGGTCTCCTGGGCCTCCAGGCGGGCCAGGGGCGCCCCCAGGCAGACGTGGATGCCGTAGCCGAAGCCCAGGTGGGGGTTGGGGCTTCGGATTATGTCCAGTCGCTCGGGGTCGCGGAACTTGCGCGGGTCGCGGTTAGCGGCGGCGAAGAGGAGCATCAGGCGGTCGCCCTCCTTCAGCTCCTTGCCGCCCAGCGTAACCTCTCCGCGCACCTGCCGGGTGAGGGCCTTGACGGGGCCATCGTAACGCAGAAGCTCCTCTACCGCTGGCCGGACCAGGCCGGGCTCTCGACAGAGCAACTCCCACTGGTCGGGGAAGCGCATGAAGGCGGCCAGGCCGTTAGCCAGCAAGTTCATGGTGCTCTCGTGACCGGCGAACATGAGGAGGGTGCAGGTGGCCAGCACCTCTTCATCGGAGAGGAGGTCGCCCCGCTCCTCGGCCTGGACGAGGGCGGTGATGAAGTCCTCCCGGGGGTGCCGCCGGCGCTCCTCCACCAGGGGCTGGAAGTACTCCAGCAGCCGCTCCACCGCCTGCTGGGAGCGCTCCCAGCGCTCAGGGTCGCCCGCCCGGATGCCCACGGCGCTGCCCACCTGGTTGGACCAGACCTTCAGCTTCTCCCGGTCCTCGGCCGGGACGCCCATGTACTCGCAGATGACGATGACCGGAATGTGAAAGGCGAACTCTTTGATGAACTCCATCTGGCGCCGTGGCGCCAGGCCGTCCAGGAGCCCCTCGACGATCTGGCGGACACGGGGGCGGAGCCGCTCCACGCTGCTGGGGGTGAAGGCCTTGTTGACCAGCATGCGCAGCCGTGTGTGGTAGGGAGGGTCGCTGAAGACGAACCACTTGCTCAGGTGGTTGATGAGGAGGGCCAGCTTCTCCTCCTCCCCCTCCGTCAGCTCCTGGCGCAGGGCGGCCATGCGGTCCGACGAGAAGTGCTCGGGATCGCGCAGGACCTGCAGGACATCATCGTAACGGGTCACCAGCCAGCCGCCCCAGCGCGCGTTCCAGGCGACGCCTTCCTCCTCACGCAGGTGGCCGAAGTAGGCGTAAGGGTCCTGGACGGCCTCGGCAGTCAGCAGATCGTCCCGCGTCAGCACCTCAGCGACCTCCCCTGACAGCGAGCTGGCGCCTTCAGGTTAGGCCCCTCCGCCCAGGCTGTCAATGCCCACTGTGCCGGTTGCCGGGGAGGTTGTCAGTCCTTATCCTGGCAGGTGAGCGGCACTTTAGCCAGGAGGGGACCGATGGCTGGTCTACTGGACGGGACGCGTGTGGTGGAGCTGGCCCACTGGATAGCGGGCCCCACGGCCGCCGCCGTGCTGGCCGACTGGGGCGCCGAGGTCATCAAGATAGAGCCGCCGGCCGGGGACGGCCTGCGGGGGGCCTTGGTCTCTGCCTTCCCCACCAAGCGAGGGGAGAGCGAGAACCCCTTCTTCGAGCACGTCAACCGGGGCAAGCGCAGCGTCTGCCTGGACTTCCATACCGAGGAGGGACGGGAGATCGTCCTCGCTCTGCTGCGGGAGGCCGACGTCCTCATCACCAACTTCCGGCCTCGCGTCCTGCGCCGGGCCCGTCTCACCTACGATGACGTGGCCGCCCTCAATCCCCGCCTGGTCTACTGCCAGATCACCGGCTACGGCCCCGACCACGAGGAGAGCGACCGCGCCCTGGTGGACGTGGGCGTCTACGCTCGCATCGGCACCGCCGCTATGGTGACGCCGCCCGACTCCCCGGACGCCCCCCCGCCCCAGGAGCCCAACATGATGTTCGACCACACCACCGGAGTGGCGGCGGCGGGGGCCATCGTGGCCGCCCTTTACGCCCGTCATCGGACGGGCCAGGGGCAGCGGCTGGCCATCTCCCTGGTGCGCATGGGCGCCTTCATGATGAGCTGGGACCTTCTGCGGGCGGCCCGGCTGGGGAGCAGGGTGCGGCCGGTGGACCGTGAGCATGTGCGCAACCCCCTCATCAACTGCTACCGGGCCAAGGATGGACGCTGGTTCTGGCTCCTCTTCGCCCAGCCCGACCCCTACTGGCCGCTGGTCTGTCGCATCACCGGCCGGCAGGACCTCCTGGAGGACTCCCGCTTCGCCGACATCTACGGCCGCAGCCAGCATGCCCCGGAGCTGGTGCGGGAGCTGGACAAGGCCTTCGCCCAGAAGACGCTGGCCGAGTGGGCGGCTATCTTCGACGCCGAAGGGGTGTGGTGGGCCCCGGTGAACAGCCCCAACGAGGCCGTGGCCGACCCCCTGGTGCACAAGACGGGCGCCTTCGTGGACGTCCCCAGCGGGAACGGCGGTACGTTGCGCCTCCTGGCCACCCCGGCCGACTTCTACGGCGCCGAGCACGGCCCCAAGGGACCGCCTCCAGAGCTGGGCCAGCATACGGAGGAGGTCCTCCTCTCCCTGGGCTACGACTGGCCCCAGATCGTCGGCCTCAAGGAGAGAGGGGTCATCCCCTGAGGGAGGCCTGGGCCGGGCCCTGTCCGCCCGGGCCCGCCGGCGCCTCCGCGCCATAGGGGACGCCCAGCACGTATATCAGCTTCCCCAGGCCGATGAATTCACAGATGGCCCAGGTGAGCTCTATGATCTCCGGCTCGGTGAAGTGCTGGCGCAGCCCCTCGAACAGGGCGTCCATCCGTTGGTGGTCATGATGGTCCAGGTACATCTGGTCGGCGTAGCGCAGGGCCGCCTTCTCCCGCTCCGAGAAGGGGCCATTCTCGTAATCGGCCAGCGCCTCCACCAGCTCCTCGGTGATGCCCTCCCGTCGACCACGGGAGTAACGGGTGGACATTCAGTAGTGGCAGCCATTGAGGGCGGCCAGGCGCAGCCGCACCAGCTCCTTGGTGCGGTGCTCCACCAGCCCCTTGCGCACCAGGGGCGAGTAGAAGGCGACGAAGGCCTTCAGCAGCTCGGGGAGCTGGCCCAGGGTGCGGATAAAGTTGGGGTCTCCCCCGGCGGCCTGCCACTTGGTCACCATCTCTTGTAGCTCTTCGTCCAGCTCGTGGGGCTCCAGCATGCGGACTCTCACCGTCTCTCCTCCCCGGCCCGTTTCGCCCGGGCCTCGGGGGCTTTATAGCAGATCCGGCGATGCTTCTCAAGCTTCGGAGGGCGGAGTTCGCGAGAAAAGGATAAGGGGCTTTGGCGAAAGCCAGAAATTCCATTGACGCAAGGGACGCCGCTTGTTATATTCACGCTCAAAGGCGGCACCGGCCTTCGCTGAAGGGGGTAGAGTCTTCATGAGAGCGCCCGGTCTCAAGGAGTTGCGGCCGGCCTATGGCTTCGACGAGGTGGCCATCGTCCCCGGGACGGTGACGGTGAACCCGGAGTTGACAGAGGTCACCTTCACCGTGGACGGTTATACTTTCGAGCTGCCCATTCTGGCGGCGGCCCTGGACGCTGTGGTGGACCCCAACTTCGCCGTGGCCTTCGGCCGCCTGGGCGGCCTGGCGGTGCTGAACCTGGAGGGCGTCTATACCCGCTACGAAGACCCCTACGCCGCCATCCAAGAGATAGTCTCCGCCCCCCAGGAAGAGGCGGCGGCGGTCATCCAGAGGGTCTACTCCGCCCCTATAAAGGAAGAGCTGGTGGGTGAGCGGGTGCGCGCCATCAAGGAGAGCGGCGTCGTCTGCGCCGTGGCGGCCACGCCGGCCAACACCAAGAGGCTCGCCCCCCTGGCGGTGGAGGCGGGGGCCGATATCTTCGTCGTCCAGTCCACGGTGACCACCGCCCGCCACGTCTCTCGCTCCCTGCGGGGCCTCATCTTCGAGGAGCTGATCGAGACGCTGAGGGTGCCGGTAGTGGTGGGAAATACCGTCACCTACGCTGCCGCCAAGGAGCTGATGGAGACGGGCATCTCCGCCTTGCTGGTAGGCGTGGGGCCGGGCGCTAGCTGCACCTCCCGAGAGGTGCTGGGCATAGGGGTGCCCCAGGTGACGGCCACCCTGGAGTGCGCCGCCGCCCGCGACCAGTACTACCGGGAGACAGGGCGCTACGTCCCCATCATCACCGACGGCGGCATGCGCAGCGGTGGCGACATCTGCAAGGCGCTAGCCGCCGGCGCCGACGCCGTGATGCTGGGCAGCGTCTTCGCCCGGACGGAGGAGGCGCCGGCCAGGGGCTACTCCTGGGGGATGTCCACCGGCCACGCCATGCTGCCCAGGGGCACCCGCATCTACACCGGCGTGGACACCACCCTGGAGCGTCTCCTCTTGGGGCCCACCTCCCGCACCGACGGGACGGAAAACCTGGTGGGGGCCATCCGCACCGCCATGGGTATGTGCGGCGCCCGCACCATCGCCGAGTTCCACAACGCAGAGCTGGTGGTGGCGCCTTCCATCAAGACGGAGGGCAAGGTCTGGCAGTACAGCGGCAAGCGCTGAGCGCTGGCCCCTCTGGCCCCGCCAGGCACGGCCACGCCGCCCTCCAGTAGCGGCCCTCTCTGGTCCGGGCACCCTCCCTCCCCCATTCCCAATGGTCTGCCCTTCATCGCTGTGCTGGCTGGCGCCTTCATCGCTGGCTGCGGCGCTGGCGGACGCATCGCGCTCCAGGAGACGCCCACACCCGTACCAGGAACGCCCTCGCCCGCACAGCCCACACCGTCGCCCGGTCAGCCCACGCCCATACCGTCGCCCGGGGAAGGGGGAGAGGGCGAGCGGCTACGGCCATCGGAGGACGTGAGCCGGCGCATACCGGTGCCCGGGCCGGTGGCCACCCCGGGCGGGCAGCTCCCGCGCCAGGTCAACGCCACCATGGTCCAGGTGGCGGGCGGTCTGGTGGACCCCGTCAACGTGGCCTGGGGCGTCCACCCCAATACCATGACCGGGGAGCTGGTAGTCCAGTAGGGCCGCTCCCGGGGACGAAGACACTGGGGACGGGCGCGGGGCCCGTCCCCAGTGTCGCAAACGAAGGGGGTCACGCCTAGCGCTGCCGCAGCAGCTCCTGGATGACGTCCCGGTAGGCGCTGTACCAGTCGGTGTTGGGCACGAACTCCCCATTGCGCACCTGGAGGACGCGCACCAGTCCGCTCCCCTCGTGGTCGGTGGGGCTCATCTGGACGTTGATGAGGCCCAGGCCAGCCATGTCGCCCTTGATGGCCTCCAGGCCCTGCCGCACCTTCTCCCCCGTGACGGGCTCGCCGCCCTGCTTCAGGGCGTTGCGGATGCCCTCTATCATGAAAGCCGCTATCAGGAGGCCACGGGTGTAGAAGGTGTTGCTCCTGGTCATGAAGTCAGGTGGGGTCTTCCCCTGCTCCTCGTACATCTTCACGATGTCGCGCATGACCTGGGAATCGGTCCCCGTCAGGTGGACACCCATGAAGCGAGCGCCCTCCATGGCCTGCCAGCCGCCCACCGCCGTGACGATGTCCTCGTCCACGCACCAGTGCAGGCAGAGGACCCGGTCCAGCGGGTAGCCAGCATCGCGGAAGGCCTTCCACACCAGGACGGGGTGACGGGCGAAGACCTGAGCGATGACCCAGTCCGCCCGATAGCGCTGGGCGATGTCCGTCGCCTGGGCGGCGGCATCCACCGCCGTCAGGGGCAGGGCGAAGGTGCGCAGCTCGAAGCCCTCACGCCGGGCCAGTTCGTTGATCAGGTCCAGGGGCTCACGACCCGCCGGGTTGTCGCTGTACAGGAAGGCGATCTTGGGCCGGCCCGTCCCCCGCCACTGCTTGAGGGCGAAGTCCACCGCCGCCGCCGTCTCCGACCAGTAGCTGGCGGTGCCGATGAACATGTAGGGGAAGCGGTCCCCCTGGCTCCATTGGACAACGCCAGCGGCGTAGGCCACGCAGACTATCTGGTCCTGCTGGCAGCGGTCCTGGATGGCTACTCCTACAGGGGTGCCAGCGGTGTAGAGGGCCACCACCCCCTCCCGCTTCATCCGTTCGTAGGCGTCCACCCCGCGGGCCACGTCGTACCCCATCTCGATGTCCACCAGCTCGATGGGGTGGCCCTCCACGCCGCCGTTCTTGTTGACGAGGGCCACATAGTCGGCAGCGCCAGCCCGGGCCGGCGTCAGGGTCTGCTGGGCGGGGCCAGAGGCGTCATACATGAAGCCTATCTTGATGGGCTCCTTCGTAGGCGTCCCGCTGGAGGTCTCTTGGCCCCCGCCCCCGCAGGCCGCCAGGAGGAGCGTCGCCGCCGCCACCAGGGCCAGTGGCCATGACCTGGCGAATGAGAGCATCCGGCTACCTCCCTGATATGTAGGTATGTTGCGTATGCCCTGCGCAGGGCATACTGTAGACACCTTATCCGTCCTTAACGTTAGGGTCAACAGCTAGGGCCGTGGCCACTTTGTGAGGGAACGGACGCCGTGCTAGAATGCCAACGCCTCCGCTGACCGCCGGCGGAGCACTGCAGAGAGGAGGTAAGCAGAGATGGTAGCCGTCTTCGGCGATCTGCGCCCCCAGGACGACTACACCCACACCCCCGGCCCGGAGCCCGATTTCAACGAGAGCGCCTACTACAACTTCTTTGACCAGGGCCAGGGCATGGGCGGATGGATGCGCATCGGCAACCGGGTGAACGAGGGCTACGCCGAGGTCACCCTCGCCCTCTATCTGCCCGATGGCAGCGTCCTCTTCAGCTACCAGCGTCCCGAGATCTCGGGCAACGAAGCCTTCGAGGCCGCCGGGATGCGTTTCCAGGTGCTGGAGCCCTTCCTGCGCCACCGCACCACCTACGAGGGCGAGGCCGTCCTCCTCACTGACCCCGTGCGCATGGCCGACCAGCCCGGCCAGACCCTGCGGGAGGGCCCCCGCCGACAGGTGCGCCTCGACCTCCAGCACGAGGCCATCGGCCCCGTCTTCGGCGCCGGGGGGCAGCGCCCGGCGGAGGGCCTGGAGCGCGTCCTCGGTCAGGCCCACTTCGAGCAGCACATGCGCATCAGCGGCAGCATCGAGATAGACGGCGAGCGGCTCTCGGTGGATGCGCTGGGGCTGCGCGATCACTCCTGGGGCCCCCGCACCTGGCAGGCCATCCCCAGGTACCGCTGGCTCCCCTGCGCCTTCTCCCCGGACCTGGGCATCCGGGCCTGGATCATCTACCTGCCGGACGGGAGCGTCGCCCAGGAGATGGTCGTCGCCCGGGGGCCAGAGCGGCTGGAGCGGGCGGCGGAGCTGGAGTTCAGCGAGGAGCTGCGGCCCGGCACTCCCTACCAGCACTCCTTCGCCATACGGGCCACCCTAGAGAGCGGCGAGCGGCTGGAGGTCCAGGGACGGGTCAGGAGCCTCCTCCCCCTGCGCAACCGCCGGGCCGGCCACGTCACCAGCATCGGCGAGGCGATGACGGAGTACCTCTGCAACGGCCTGGCCGGCCTCGGCATCTCCGAGTATCTGGAGCAGGTGCGCTGACGTCCATGGCACCGGAGGGGCTGCAGGAGGAGCTGCGGCGCTTTCTGGGCCGCTGGTGCGGCTGGTCTGTGGAGATAGAGGGGCTGCGCCTCCTCTCCGGCGGCGCCAGCCGGGAGAGCTGGGCCTTCGATGCTCGCCTCCGGGACGGCGAGGGCGGCGGACAGCTCCTGCCCCTGGTCTACCGTAGCGCCGCCTCGGCGGTGGGGCCTGGCTTCAACAGCCTGGAGATGGAGTACCTGGTGCTGCGCGCCGCCTATCTGGAGGGTGTGCCGGTGCCCCGGGTCTATCCCCTCCTGCCGGATCCCTCACAGGCGCCCCAGGTGACGATGCTGGTCATGGATCGCGTCCCCGGGGAGACGATACCCCGCCGCATACTGCGGGACGACGCCTACGCCGAGGCCCGCCGCCGCCTCGCTCGCCAGCTGGGGGAGGCCCTGGCCCGCATCCACCGCATACCTGTAGAGAAGCACGGGCTGCAGGCCCTTCCCTCTCCCCCGCCGGGCTGCCACCCGGCGCTGCACCAGATAGAGCGCTGGGAGGAGCTCTACCGCCTGGTGGCCCTGGACCCCCAGCCCGTCCTGGAGCTGGCCCTCCGCTGGCTACGACAGCACCTGCCGCGTCAGGGGCCGCTCACCCTCGTCCACGGCGATTACCGGATGGGGAACCTGGTCGTGGGGCCGGAGGGGCTGCGCGCCGTCCTGGACTGGGAGCTGGCCCACATCGGCGACCCCGTGGAAGACCTGGCCTGGGCCTGCATCCGCTCCTGGCGCTTCGGGAACGACCACCTCCCGGCCGCCGGCCTGGGCACCCGGGAGGAGCTGCGGGAGGCCTACGAGGCCGCTGGCGGCCCCCCGGTGGACGAGGCCGCCTGGCGCTTCTGGGAGGCCTTCGGCAACGTGCGCTGGGCCGTCCTCTGCGTCATGCAGGCCCGCCGCTTCGCCGAGCGGGACCCGGACCTCTACATCGGTCTCACCGGCCGACGGGTGGCGGAGACGGAGTGGGAGCTGCTCCACTTCCTGGAGGGGCTCTAGGGCCCGCCTAGCCGCGCCCGGCCCTCTCCGCCTTGACGGCCTCCCAGTGCTGCCGCACCACCTCCGGCGCCGGCGACTTGAAGAGCTCCAGCAGGTTGCCGTCCGGATCCTCGAAGATGACGGCCTCGATGGGGCCGTAGCCCCGCAGCTCCAGCGTCTGGGGCTCCGAGAAGCAGCGCACCCCCTTCTCCTGCAGGCGTCGGTAGACCTCCGTCATCTCCTCGTCCGTCACCTCGAAGGAGATGAGGAAGACCCCCAGCTCTCCCGCCCTCTTGGGCCGGCCAGGGTCAGGGGGCGGTGGTTCGACGGCGATGAGCTCCAGCTCCCCCACGGTGGCCCGCCCCTGCTGGAGGATGACGGAGCGCATCTTGCTCCCCGGCCTGAGGCGGGCCAGCCTTTCGATGCCGGGGCCGCTCAGGGTCATGTCCAGCGTCTTGCGGAAGCCCAGGACATCGCAATAGAAGGCGACGGACCGCTCCAGGTCCGAGACCGTCAACGCCACGTGGTGAATGGGGCTTATGGGCATGGTCGTCCCTCCTTCCGGCCGTGGGCCGCCCTGTGGCCAGGATTTTAGTCCGGGCGAGAGCGAGGCGGCAACCGCGCCCTCCACCTACTTGACAGAGGAGAGGGGCATCCGTAAAAGTGCAGCGAAGAGCCTTGCAAGGAGGCGACATGAAGTTCGGTGTCCTTCTCATGCCCACGGAGTACTCTATAGCCCCCCAGGAGCTGGCCAGGCTGGCGGAGGAGCGAGGATTCGAGTCCGTCTGGTTCCCAGAGCACACGCACATACCGGCCTCCCGGGAGACCCCCTACCCGGGAGGGGGCGAGCTGCCCCAGGACTATTACCACATCATGGACCCCTACATAGCCCTGACGGCGGCGGCCATGGTCACCAGTCGCATCCGCCTGGGCACCGGCGTCTCCCTGGTGACAGAGCGAGACCCCATAGTGCTGGCCAAGGAGATAGCCACCCTGGACATCCTCTCGGGGGGCCGCTTCATCTTCGGCGCCGGGGCGGGCTGGAACCGCGAGGAGATGCTGAACCACGGCACCCGTCCCTCCCAGCGCTGGCGTGTCATGCGGGAGCGCATCCTGGCCATGAAGGCCATCTGGACGGAGGACGAGCCGGAGTTCCACGGCCAGTTCGTGAATTTCGACCGCATCTGGTCCTGGCCGAAGCCCGTCCAGAAGCCGCACCCGCCGGTATACATAGGTGGCAACAGCTCCTACGCCATGCGGGAGGTGGCCGCCTGCGGCGACGCCTGGATGCCCACCCACAACCCGGAGATGCCTCCCCTGGGTGAGCGGCTGGCCGAGCTGAACCGCCTGCTGGAGGAGGCGGGCCGCGGGCCGGTGCCCATCACCGTCTTCTGGGTGCCGGGACAGCCGGAGGTCATCGAGTACTACGCCAGCCTGGGGGTGGAGCGCTGCGTCTTCCGCGTCCCGTCGCTGCCGGCGGACCAGGTGGTGCCCATCCTGGACCGGCGGGCCGCCCTCATCGAGAGGTTCGCCAGGGCGTAGGCCCCCGCCTCACTCCAGGACGCCTCGGGCTGCGTAGTCGGCTATCTCGTCATCGCTGAGGCCCAGCAGCTCCCGGCAGAGCTGATAGGTGTGCTCCCCCAGGAGGGGGGCTGCCCGCGTCGGGCCGGCCTCCAGCCCTTCGATGCGGAAGGAGTGGCCCAGCACGGCGTGACGCCCTATCTCCGGATGCTCCAGCCGGCGGAAGGTCCCCCGGTGCTGGAGCTGGGGGTCCCGCAGAAGGTCCTCCGCCTTGGCCACCACTCCGGCGGCCACGCCCGCCGCCTGGAGCCGCTCCATGAGGTCGAAGGGGTCGTGGGGGGCCGTCCAGGAGCTCAGGAGAGCGTCCAGCTCGCCCTCGTGGGCCTTGCGAGCGGCCAGGGTGGCGAAGCGAGGGTCGTGGGCGGCCTCGGGATGGCCCAGGGCCTGACAGAGGGCCTGCCATTCGGCGTCGCTGCTCACGGTGATGGCCAGCCAGCGGTCGTCCCCCCGGCAGGGATAGACGTTGTTGGGGGCGGCATAGTCCTCGCGGTTGCCGCGGCGGCTGGGGACCCGTCCCGTGAGCTGGAGCTCCAGCAGGAGGGGGGCCAGGAACTGCAGGGAGGACTCCATCTGGGCATGGTCTATATAGAGGCCGCGGCCGGTGACCTCCCGCACCTCCAGGGCCACCAGGATGGCGATGACCAGGAAGGGCCAGGAGATGAAGTCGGTGTAGGCGGAGTAGGGTCCCACCGGCTCCTCTCCCTCCTGTCCTGTCAGGTCGTACCAGCCGCTCATGGCGCTGGCGATCTGCCCATAGCCTCGCTGACTGGCCAGGGGGCCCCACTGCCCCTGAAGGGAGTGGCTGGCCATGACGATGCGCGGGTTCCATTGGCTCATGAGCTCGTAAGTGAGGCCCAGGCGGGCCAGCACGCCCGGAGCGAAGGACTCCAGCACCACGTCCGAGCGCTCCACCATCCGGCGCACTATCTCCAGTGCGCCGGGCCGGGTGAGGTTGAGGGCGAAGGAGAGCTTGCCGGCGTTGTAGGTGGCGAAGTAGCCCGACCGGTTCAGGCCTCGCACGCCGCCGGCGTAGGGCATACCCACCCGCAGGGTGTCGGGGTGAGCCTGGGACTCTATCTTTATGACCTGGGCGCCGAAGTCGGCCAGATGGCGGGAGGCGGAGGGCCCGGCCAGGGTGGCGCTGAAGTCCACCACCCGTATCCCCTCCAACGGTCTCTTTATCCGCTCCTCCCTCATGGCATCCACAGCGTCAGGCACCAGGCGGAACGTCTGGCTGCCCCCGTCCCGCTGCCCCTGTGCTCCTCCCTCATGCCATCCGCAACGTCAGGCGGTGGCCTCCCCTCAGACGACGCCCCTCTCGGCCAGCGCCATCAGCTCGGCCTCCGTCAGCCCCAGCTCCCCCGCGTATATCTCCCGGTTGTGCTCCCCGGGGAGGGGCGGGCGGCCGCGGGGCTCCCAGCGCACGCCGTCCAGTCGGACGGGCGGGCCGGGCACCCGGGCCTGGGGAAGCCCTGGCCCCAGCTCCACCGTCCGCCAGGCCTCCCGCGCCGCTAGCTGTTCGTCCTGGAAGACCTCCTCCAGGGTGCGCATGGGGGCCAGCATGGCCCGGTGCTCCATGGCCCAGCGGAAGAGCTCGCGCTTCGTCTTGGTGGCGAAGAAGTCGGCGAAGGCCCGCTCCAGCTCCGGCAGGAGCTCCCGCCGCTCCAGGAGGTCGAGGTCGTCCCAGTCCACGGTGGCGAACCAATCGGGGGCCATCCCTTCCTCTGCCATCCACTGGACGAGGGCGCGGGCGTCCCGCCCGCCGATGTGCCCCGGCACGAACATCCAGACCACGTAGCCGTCCCGACAGCGGTAAACGGCCCGCAGCCGCACCACGGAGCCCAGGTCACGCGCCGAGCCGCGCCGGCGCACGTTGATGCCGGCCAGGTCGTAGTGCTGGTAGGTGTTGGCCAGCATCCAGAGGACGGTGTCGCGGATGGCCTGGTCCACGCGGGCCCCCCGGCCGGTCTGCCGACGCCAGCGCAGGGCCAGCAGGGTGGCCATGACGGCGTGGCTCCCCCCGAAGAGGAGAGTCTGCCAGGGCGCCGATACCTTCAGGGGCGGGCCGTCCTCCGGCCCCGTCATGTAGAGATAGCCCCCCAGGGCGAAATGGACCAGGTCGGAGCCCCGCCAGCGGCTGTAGGGCCCGGTCTGGCCGAAGGAGCTGATGGAGGTCAGGACCAGGCGCGGGTTGGCCTGCTGCAGTTGCTCGTAGCCCAGTCCCAGACCCTCCAGCTCCCCGGGCGGTAAGCCGTCCAGGAGGACGTCTGCCCCATCCAGGAGACGCAGGAGGAGGTGCCTTCCCTCCTCCTGGTGGAGATCGAGGGTGACGCTACGCTTGCCCAGGCTGTAGGCCACCCACAGCAGGCCGATATCGTCCCCGTCGCCCAGGGGGACCAGAGGAGGCAGGGAGCGGGCCTCGTCGCCGCCCGGGGGCTCCACCTTTATCACGTCGGCCCCCAGGTCAGCCAGCAGCTTGCCGGCGAAGAGAGGGACGGGGCCCGGCAGCTCAATGACCCGGTAGGCCCGAAGAGGTCGCTCCAGCATGGAAGGCTGGCCCTTTTCTCCTATGCAAGAGGGTAGGGGCACCCACCTGTCCCGTCAACGGCCCTGCCACTCCTTGATGAAGCTGCCGACCTTGGGCTAATATGCGACTAACCTGAGCATTGGTTGAACAGGAAGGACGCGCCGCCGCGTCCGGTCGAGGACGGTGTGAGCCATGTCCGTCAACGGCAGCATCACCGAGCGCATAGTCCAGACGGCGCGCTGCCTCCAATTCGAGGCCCTGCCGGAGGACGTCGTCGTCCTGGCCAAGCATTGTCTCCTGGACTGGGTGGGGGTAGCCATAGCGGGCTCGCAACAGCCCCTCGCCTCCCTCCTGCTGGCGGAGGCACAGGAGCAGGGGGGCGACGGCGCCGCCACCGTGCTGGGCACACCTCTGCGCACCACTCCCCTCATGGCGGCCCTGGTGAACGGCGCCGCCTCCCACGCCCTGGACTACGACGACGTCCACCTCATGATGCCTGGCCACCCCTCCGTCCCCGTCTACCCGGCCCTGCTGGCCCTGGCGGAGGCGGGGCAGGAGGCGCCCGGCCATCGCTTCCTCACTGCCTTCGTGGCTGGTCTGGAGACGGAGTGTCGCATTGGTGGGGTCATGGCCCCCGGGCACTACAGGGCGGGCTGGCACGCCACCGCCACCCTGGGGGCGCTGGGGGCGGCTGCTGCCTGCGCCCACTACCTGGGGCTGGCGGAGGAGCAGTGGCGCCACGCCCTGGGCATCGCCGGGGCGCTGGCGTCCGGCCTCAAGTCCATGTTCGGCACCATGACCAAGCCCCTCCAGGCGGGGAAGGCCGCCCTCAACGGCCTCTTGGCGGCCCGCCTGGCTGCTCGCGGCTTCACCGCCGATGCCGCCGTCCTGGACTCGGAGCAGGGCTTCTGCGCCACCCACACCGATACCCTGCGCCCCCAGGTGCTGGACCGTCTGGAGGGCGGCTTCGCCATCCGCGATGTCCTGTTCAAGTACCACGCCGCCTGCTACGGCACCCACGCCAGCATCGAGGCTGCCCTGCGCCTCAGGGAGCGGCACGGCATCAGCCCGGAGCAGGTGCGGGAGGTGCGCCTGCGCGTCCCCGAGGTCAACATGGGGATCTGCAACATCCCCTCGCCCCGCACGGGGCTGGAGGGGAAGTTCAGCATGCGCTTCACCACCGCCCTGGCCCTGGCCGGGCGGGGCACCGACGAGGCCGCCTTCAACGACGCCAGCGTCCGGGAGCCCTCCCTGGTCTCCCTCATGGAGAGGGTGCACGTGGAGGCCGACCCCGAGATGCGGGACAGTTGCTCCGAGGTGACGGTCACCCTGGCCGATGGCACCAGCCTGAGCGAGTTCGCTGACGTCTCCCGACCCTGCCCGGACCTGGACCTGCAGTGGCAACGCCTCACGGCCAAGTTCCGTGGCCTCGTCTCGCCCGTGCTGGGGGAGGAGCGGGCGGAGGCCCTCATAGAGGCTATCGCCCGGGTGGAGGGAGGCGACGTCAGGGAGGTAGCCCGTCTCTGCCAGCCTTGATAGAGAGGGAGGAGATGGTCGAAGAGCTGAGACAGCGGGCCCGCAAGTGGCCCCGCGGCAACTGCTTCGAGGACTTCCAGGTGGGGCAGGTCTTCCACCACCACTGGGGCCGCACCATCAACGAGGGGGACAACAGCATCTTCACCACCCTGGCCATGAACTTCAACCCCCTCTACTTCAACCGTGAGTACGCCCGCGCCCACGGCCATCCGGACGTGCAGGTGAACCCCTTCCTGGTCTTCCTGACCGTCTTCGGCCTCACGGTGGAGGATCTGAGCGAGGCGGGCGGCCTCTTCCTGGGGGTGGACAACCTGACCTTTCACCGCCCGGTCTACCCTGGGGACACCCTGACCGCCCGCAGCACCGTGGTGGCCGTGCGGGAGTCGGAGCGCTACCCGGACCACGGCATCGTCACCTGGCACACGGAGGGATTCAACCAGCGGGAGGAGCTGGTGATAGACTTCCACCGCTCCAACCTTGTCGTCCGGAGGGGGCACGAGCAATGACCTACATGACCGAGGAGAGGCGGCTCATCCAGCAGACGGCGCGGGAGTTCGCCATGAAGGAGGTGCTCCCGGTAGCCAACGAGCTGGACAAGGTGAAGGGGAGCATCCCCATGGAGCTGCGGGCCAAGATGGGGGAGCTGGGCTACTTCGGCATCCTCATCGAGCCAGAGTACGGGGGGCTGGGGCTGGGCTCCTTCGAGTATGCCCTGGTGACGGAGGAGCTGGCGCGGGCCTGGATGAGCGTGGCCAGCATCATCGCCCGCGGGAACGGGCTGGGGTTGCGCCACGCCCGGGCGGAGCAGAAGCGCCAGTACCTGCCCCCCATGGCGCGGGGCGAGTACCTGGGCGCCTTCGCCCTCTCGGAGCCGGACGCCGGCTCCGATGCCGCCGCCGTCTCCACCCGCGCCGAGCGCGACGGCGACGAGTGGGTCATCACCGGCTCCAAGATGTGGTGCACCTTCGCCGACGAGGCGGACTTCATCCTGGTCTTCGCCCGCACCAGCCCGCCGGAGCCGGGCCGTCGCCACGTGGGCATCAGCGCCTTCCTCATCGAGAAGGAGCGGGGCGCCCTCCCCCCCAACGTGCAGGGCACTCCCATCAACAAGATAGGCTACTTCGGCTGGAAGACCTGGGAGCTGCGCTTCGAGGGGACGCGGGTGCCGGAGACGGCCCTGGTGGGAGAGGAGGGCCGCGGCTTCTACATGGCCATGAGCTTCATGAACGTGGCCCGCATCCACACCGCCGCCCGCGCCATCGGCCTGGCCAGGGGGGCCCTGGAGGACTCCCTGGCCTACGCCCAGCAGCGCAAGCAGTTCGGCCGGCCTATCGCCGAGTTCCAGGCCATCCGCTTCAAGCTGGCCGAGATGGCGGCCGAGATAGAGGCGGCCCGCCAGCTCACCTACTACGCCGCCGACAAGTTGGACCGGGGCGAGAACGCCGACCTAGAGGCCTCCATGGCCAAGTGGTTCGCCTCCGAGATGGCAGAGCGGGTCACCAGCGAGGGGATCCAGATCCACGGCGGCTACGGCTACACCACCGACTTCGCCGTGGAGCGCTACTGGCGGGACGCCCGCCTCACCAAGATCTTCGAGGGCACCTCCGAGATCCAGCTCCTCCACATCTCGGACCGACTGCTAGGGCGGGGAGGGCGCTGATGACCGGCCAGTGGCACCGTCTCACCAGCCCCAACAACTACTTCGAGGACTTCCAGGTGGGCGACGTCTACGAGCACGCCCGCGGCAAGACGGTCACGGAGATGGACAACGTTCTCATCACCAACCTGGTGATGAACACCGCCCAGGGCCACTTCAACGAGGACCGCATGGCCAAGACCCCCCTGGGGAGACGCATCGTCTTCGGCGGCGTCACCCTTTCCATCGTCATCGGCCTGGCCATGCAGGACACCGGGGAGAACGCCCTGGCCGAGCTGGGCCTGGACAAGATCCGCTTCCGCGCCCCTGTCTTCCACGGCGATACCCTTTACGCCTTCACCGAGGTGCTGGAGAAGCGTGAGAGCGAGCGGCCAGACGCCGGCGAGGTGGTCTTCCGCCACTGGGGCGTGAACCAGGAGGGGAAGGTGGTGTTCGAGGGGGAGCGGCGGGCCCTCATCAAGCGGCGCAGCCACTGGGGGCCGCAGTCATGACGGGAGGCGACCCGCGGCGGGACGAGCGGGAGGTGCGACCATGAAGGAGGGGCCGCTGGCCGGCGTGAGGATCATAGACCTTACCCAGATGCTGGCCGGCCCCTTCTGCACCATGCTCCTGGCCGACCTGGGCGCCGAAGTCATCAAGATCGAGCCCCTGGAGGGCGACCTGATCCGCAAGAGCGGCGGCTACCACCCGGAGGACCGCCTGCGGGACTACGGCGGCTACTTCCAGAGCATCAACCGCAACAAGAAGGGGCTGGCCCTGGACCTGCGCCGGCCGGAGGCCCAGGAGATAGTGCGTCGCCTCGTCCGCACCGCCGACGCCCTGGTGGAGAACTTCCGGCCCGGCGTCATGGAGCGGCTGGGCCTCTCCTATGAGGCGCTGCGGGAGGAGAACCCGCGCCTGGTCTACGGCTGCGTGCGGGGCTTCGGCGACCCCCGCACCGGCCGCAGCCCCTACGCCGAATGGCCCTGCTTCGACATCGTCGCCCAGGCCATGGGGGGACTGATGGGCATCACCGGCCCGGGGCCGGGGCAGCCCACCAAGGTGGGGCCGGGCATCGGCGACATCTTCCCCGGCACCCTCATGGCCCTGGGACTGCTGGCCGCCATCCTCCACGCCCGGGAGACGGGGCAGGGCCAGTTCCTGGACGTGGCCATGTACGATGCCATCCTCGCCCTGTGCGAGCGCATAGTCTGGCAGCACTCCTACCTGGGGCTCGTCCCCGGGCCGGAGGGGAACCATCACCCCTTTACCTATCCCTTCGATACCTTCCCCACGCGGGACGGCTGGGTGACCATCGCTGCCCCCACTGAGCGCCAGTGGCAGCGCCTCTGCGAAGCGATGGGCCGGCCCGACCTGGCGCAGGACCCTGAGCTGGCGGGCGGCCACGCCCGCTCCCGCCAGCGGGAGCGCGTGCGGGAGGCCATAACCGCCTGGACCAGTGCCAGGACGAAGCGGGAGGTGGTCCAGGCCCTGGGGGGCATAGTCCCCTGCGGGCCCGTCAACACCGTGGAGGACATCTTCCAGGACGAGCACATGGCCCGCCGGGAGATGCTGGTCCAGGTGGAGCACCCCGGCGTCCCCAGCCCCACCACCATCGTGGGCGTCCCCATCAAGCTGACGGAGACCCCGGGGAAGGTGCGGACCCGCGCCCCCCTGCTGGGCGAGCACACCCGGCCCGTCCTGCGAGAGCTGGGCTACAGCGATGAGGAGATAGAGGCCCTGGAGCGGGCCGGCATCGTAAAGCTCCCCCGACTGGCTGGCTGAGGAGGTTGGCATCATGCGTCTGCGTCGCTCCGAGCTATCCACCCCGGGCAGCAACGAGCGGATGATCCAGAAGGCGGCCGAGAGCAACGCCGACCTGGTCTTCCTGGACCTGGAGGACGCAGTAGCCCCCTCCGAGAAGGTGGCCGCCCGCGCCAAGGTGGTGGCCGCCCTCCAGGAGCTGGACTGGGGCAAGAAGACCGTCGGCGTGCGCATCAACGGCCTGGACACGGAGTGGGCCTATGAGGACGTCATTCAGGTGGTAGAGGGTGGACACCGTCGCCTGGACGTCCTCATCATCCCCAAGGTGAAGACAGCGGCCGACGTCCGCTGGGTGGACGTCCTCCTGTCCCAGATAGAGGCCAAGCTGAAGACGGAACGCCGCATCGGCCTAGAGGCCATCATCGAGGACGTGGAGGCGCTGGTGAACGTGGTGGAGATCGCCCGCTCCAGCCCCCGCCTGGAGGCCCTCATCCTGGGCTTCGGCGACTACTCCGCCTCTCAGGGGATCATCATAGACCGGGTCAGGGAGTACCCGGGCGATATCTGGCACTACGCCCGCAACCAGGTGGTGGTGGCCGCCCGCCTGGCCGGCATCGACGCCATAGACGGCCCCTACGCCGACTTTCGTGACCCGGAGGGCTACCGTCGGGAGGCCACCCTGGCCCGCATCCTGGGCTTCGTGGGGAAGTGGGCCATCCATCCCAGCCAGATAGACATCGCCAACGAGGTCTACTCCCCCACGGAGCAGGAGATGGCCCTGGCCCGTAAGATCGTGGACGCTTACGAGCAGGCCCAGCGGGAGGGGGTGGGGGCCATCGCCGTGGACGGCCGCCTCATAGACGCCGCCACTATCCGCATCATGCAGAACACCCTGGCCAAGGCGGAGGCCATAGAGGCCAGCTCTCGCCCCTGAGCCCCTAGCGACGGTAGACGGCGTCCTCCCGGGAGCGCAGGCCGGGCGTCATGTCCCGGGGGTCCCAGGTCTCCCCCACCGGGTCGATGCGGTTCCAGTCGTGCGTCACCACGCGGTGGGCGATCTTCCACTCGCCGTCCCGTCGCTCGAAACGGTCGATGTAGCGGCCGGCGAAGACGAAATCGTATTCCCTGCCGTCCCGCCGCTGGAAGCGGTGGTAGGCGATGACGTAGGTCTCGGCGTAGGCCACGTCGCCGTCCAGCTCCACCCGGTGGTTGCCGATGAAATGGGTGGTGCACTTGTAGCGCTGGAGCATTCCCACCACCTTGTCGGCGAACTCGTAGCCGCTGCCGCGGAAGAAGGGGCCGTGGTCGTCGTAGGCGTCCGGGTGGTAGACGGAACGCACCAGCTCGGCATCGCAGCGGTCTATGCCCCGGCAGTAGCGCACCAGGCAGTCGTAGATGGCCTGGCGGTCGAGCAGCTCCTGCAGGGCGGCCTCCTGAGCGACTCCCCGCGTCATCGCCTGCCTCCTGTCGCTGGTCTGGCTGCCCGGGCCGAGCAGCGCCTTCATGATAGGCCCTGTCCACTCTTTGTCAAGGCTGGGGAGCCCTATGTCTCCAGGGAGAGGGCGCGCACCGCCCCCGAAAGGTCTCGGTGGAGGGACGGGCGAGCGCCGGGGAAGGCGAGCCGGGCCAGGGCGCTGGCGGCCTCCGCCTGGTCGGGGGCTATCTCCAGCAAGAGGAGGCCTCCCGGTGCCATGCAGGCGGGGGCCTGCTCCAGGAGTCGGGCCACTACCCGCAGGCCGTCCGGCCCGCCGTCCAGGGCGATGCGGGGCTCCCGCCTCACCTCCGGCGGGGCAGCCGCCAGCTCCGCCGTCGGCACGTAGGGGAGGTTGGCCACCAGGAGGTCCAGGGGCCCCCGCACCGGGCCCAGGAGGTCGGCCTGGACGAGGTGGAGACGGTCAGCGAGGCCCAGACGCAGTGCGTTGCGGCGGGCCAGCGCCAGCGCCTCGCCCGATATGTCGCTGGCCACGATGCCGAGTCCAGCCGGGGCGTGGGCGGCCAGGGCCAGGGCGATGGCGCCGCAGCCGGTGCCCACGTCCATGGCCCAGCGGGCGGCCGGGCGGGACGCCAGCCAGGACAGGGCCAGCTCCACCAGAAGCTCCGTCTCCGGCCGGGGAACGAGGACGGCCGGCCCCACCTCCAGCTCCAGGCCGAAGAACTCCCGACGGCCCAGGATGTAGGCCAGCGGCTCCCCCGCCAGACGACGCCGCAGCAGCTCATCGTAGCGCCGGGCCGCCCCGGCCGGCAGGGGGTCCGGCAGGCGCTGGTAGAGACGGGCGCGGTCCAGCCCCAGGACGTGGCAGAGGAGGAGCTCAGCCTCCAGGTGGGCCTCGTCGCCGCTGCGAGGGGCGAGGTAGCGAGCGGCCTGGCGCAGCGCCTCCCTCACCGTGAGGTGACGAGCCATGGGTGGCGCCCCGGGCCCGGGCCCCGGCTAGACTCGCTGCTCCTCCAGGAGCCGGGACTGCTCGTGCTCCTGGAGGGCGTCGATGATGGCGTCCAGCTCCCCGTCCAGGATGGCCTCCAGGTTGTGCAGGGTCAGGCCGATGCGGTGGTCGGTGACCCGGTCCTGGGGGAAGTTGTAGGTGCGGATCTTCTCCGCCCGCTCGCCCGTGCCCACCTGGGCGCGGCGGGTGGCCTCTATCTGCTCCTGCTGGCGGCGACGCTCCAGGTCCAGGAGCCGGGCCCGCAGCACCTGCATGGCCCGCTGGCGGTTGCGGGTCTGGGAGCGCTCGTCCTGGCAGACCACCACGATGCCGGTGGGGATGTGGGTGATGCGGACGGCGGTGGCGTTCTTCTGGACGTGCTGGCCGCCGTGGCCGCTGGCGCCGAAGACGTCGATGCGCAGGTCTTTCTCGTCCACGTGGAGGTCCACCTCGTCCGGCTCCGGGAGGACGGCCACGGTGGCGGTGGAGGTGTGGATGCGGCCGCCCGCCTCCGTCACCGGGACCCGCTGGACGCGGTGGACGCCGCTCTCATACTTGAGGCGGGAGTAGGCGCCCTTGCCCCGCACCTCGAAGATGATCTCCTTGAAGCCGCCCAGGTCGCTGGGGTTGCGGTCTATGACCTCCACCTCCCAGCCCTGGCGCTCGGCGTAGCGGGAGTACATGCGGAAGAGGTCGGCGGCGAAGAGGGCGGCCTCCTCGCCCCCGGCGGCGGCCCGTATCTCCACGATGACGTCCTTCTCGTCCAGGGGGCTCTTGGGGAGGAGGGCCAGGCGCAGCTCCTTCTCCAGCCGCTCCAGCTCCTCCTCGGCCCGCTCCAGCTCCTCCCTGGCCAGGGCGACCAGCTCAGGGTCGGAGCCCTCGGCGATGATGGCGCGGGCCTCCTCGGCCTGGCGCTTCGCCTCTTTGTGCTGGCGGTAGAGGGAGACCACCTTCTCCAGAGCGGCGTGCTCCTTGGCCAGCGCCTGGAGGCGTTCGTAGTCGGCGGCTACTTCGGGCTGTGCCATCTGGCGGGCCAGCTCCTCGTAGCGCCGCTCTATCTCTTCCAGCTTCTCCCACATGGTCTCCCTTGCCGATAGCGAACTGTGGGGCCCCCGCGGGGCCCCTCCAAGGCGATTATAGCACCCGCTCAGGCCCCTCGCAGGTGGGATAGGAGCTGGTCCAGGGGCAGGATGGTCTGGTGGCTGTCGGCCAGGCGGCGCAGGGTGACGGTGCCGGCGTCCAGTTCACGCTGGCCGATGATGACGGCGTAGCGGGCGCCCAGGGCATCGGCCTGGCGCATCTGAGACTTGAGGGAGCGGTCGCCGCTGGCGACGAGGGCCGCCACCCCCTCCCGGCGGAGCTGGCTGGCCAGCCGCAGGGCGGCGGTGCGGGCGGCCGGGGTCTGCCAGGCCACGTATACCTCCAGCCCCGGGGACCCGGGCAGGGGGACCTCCTGTCGCTTCAGGTTGAGGATGATGCGCTCCAGCCCGGTGCCGAAGCCCACCGCCGGCGTGGGCGGGCCGCCCAGCTCCTCGATGAGGCCATCGTAGCGGCCGCCGCCGCCCAGAGCGGACTGGGCACCCTCCTCCGGGGGGTAGACCTCGAAGACGGTGCGGGTGTAGTAGTCCAGCCCCCGCACCAGCCGCGGGTTCAGCTCGTAGGGGATGCCCAGGGCCTCCAGGTAAGAGCGCAGGGCGGCGAAGTGCTCGGCGCAGGGCTGGCAGAGGTAGTCGGTGATGGCGGGGGCGCCGGCGATGACGGGCTGGCACTGGGGCTGCTTGCAGTCCAGGAGACGCAGGGGGTTGCGCTGGAAGCGGCCGCGGCAGTCCTCGCACACCTCGTCCAGACGGGGGCGATAGTACTCTCGCAGCGCCTCCAGATAGCGGGGCCGGCAGGCCCTGTCGCCTATGCTGTTGAGGTTCAGGGTGAGCCCGGAGAGGCCCAGCTCCTGATAGAGCCGCCAGAGGAGCTCAATGACCTCGGCGTCCAGGAGGGGGCTGGCATCGCCTATCGCCTCGGCGCCGAACTGGTGGTGCTGGCGGTAGCGCCCCGCCTGGGGGCGGTCGTAGCGGAAGATGGGGGCGATGTACCAGAGCCGCACCGGCTGGGGACGGTTGTGGAGGCCATGCTCCAGGTAGGCACGGCAGACGGGGGCGGTGCCCTCCGGCCGCAGGGCCAGCTCCTGGCCTCCCCGATCCTGGAACAGGTACATCTCCTTCTGGACGATGTCCGTGGCCTCTCCGGTGGTGCGGACGAAGAGGGCGGCCGGCTCGAAGATGGGGGTGTCGATGCGGCCGTAGCCGAAGAGGCGGGCCAGGCGGGCCGCCGTCTCCCGCACGTAGTCCCAGTAGGACTGCTCCTCCGGCAGGATGTCCTGGGTGCCCCGGGGGGCCTGATAACGCAGGGACATGAGAGCGGGACTGTCCTGTTCTGGCCTGAAGGGTAGGGCGCCTGTGACCTCTCCTCCGAGCATACTATGAAGGAAAGGAGATTGCCAAGCGGAGGCAGACCGATGAAGGTGCGAGGAGCGCGGGTTCTCGTCACGGGGGCGTCCAGCGGCATAGGGCGGGCCACGGCGGTGGCCTTCGCCAGGGAGGGCGCCCATGTGGCGTTGCTGGCCCGGGAGGAAGGGCCGCTGCAACGGCTGGCGGAGGAGCTGGCCTCTCTGCCCGGCCGGCGGCTGCCGGTGGTGGCGGACGTGAGGGAGCCGGAGCAGGTGCGGGCCGCCGTGGAGCGGACGGTGGAGGCCTTCGGCGGCGTGGACGTGCTGGTCAGCAACGCCGGCGTGGGGCTGACGGCCTCCATCGCCCAGGGGCGGCTGGCGAACATGCGCCACGTGGTGGACGTGAACCTCTTCGGCACGGTGCATGCCGTGCAGGCTGTCTACCCCCACATGCGAGAGCAGAGGCGGGGGGTCATCGTCATCGTCTCCTCGGTGGCGGGGCGCATAGCCATGCCCTACGGGGGCGTCTACTCAGCCACCAAGGCTGGCCTCATTGCCCTGGCCGACGCTTTACGCCTGGAGCTGGCGGAGGACGGCATCCGGGTCGTCACCGTCCTGCCAGGCTACACCTCCGGCACATCCTTCGGCGAGAATTCCCTCAAGGAGCTGCACCTGCCGGGGCCGTCCCGTCTGCTGCGGGGGGTGCCGGCCTCCCTGGTGGGGCGAAAGGTGCTGGAGGCGGTGGAGAGGGAGAGGCGGGAGGTCTACGTCACTTTTGGCGACCGCCTGGCGGTGGGCCTCAGGGCCCTCCTGCCCGGCCTGGTGGACTGGGGGCTGCGGCGTATCTGGCTGGCCTCCCGGCGTCCCCGGCCCCTGAGC
>DAOTWZ010000040.1:0-32486 GCA_034435615.1 Dehalococcoidia bacterium | reverse complement strand
CAGGTGTGATGCCCCTGGATGACGCCGGGGAAGTTCATCATCTCCCCCAGGCCGATGGCCTCCGGCCAGCGGAGGGCACGCCGCACCTCCCGCGGCCCCAGCGTGGCGCCGGAGGTCTCCAGGTCGAAGGTGGCGGGGACGCAGGAGGGCACCATCAGGAAGACGTCCAGGGGGAGGCGACGGGCGTCCGCCAGGTAGCGACGCAGACCCCGGAGGCCGGCCACATTGGCCAGCTCGTGCAGATCGGTGACGACGCTGGTGGTGCCCCGCGGCACCACGGCGCGGGCATACTGGTCCACATACAGGTAGGAGGACTCCAGGTGGACGTGGCCGTCTATGAAGCCGGGCATCAGGTAGGCCCCCCGCAGGTCCACCGTCTCCCGGGCGGCGTAGCCGGGGCCGATGCCGGCGATGTAGCCGTCCTTGATGAGGACGTCCCCCTCTTCGATCTCGGAGGTGAAGACGTTGACGATGCGGGCGTTCCTGAGCAGGAGGTCGCCGGGGATGTCGCCCCTGGCGGCGGCGATGACCTCTTCCATGCGGGCCGGGAACTGACTGGCCATGACGGTCACTCTCCTTCGAGGACGCAGACGTCCGGCAGGTTGCGGTAGCGCTCGGCGGCGTCCAGGCCATAGCCTACCACGAAGTCATCGGGTATCAGGAAGCCGAGGTAGTCCACCTGGATGCCGGCCCGGGCCGCCCGCTCCTTCTGGAGGAGGGCGCAGACGCGCAGGCTGGCCGGACCCCTCTCCGCCAGGTAGCGGCGCAGGAACTCCAGGGTGAGGCCGGTGTCCACGATGTCCTCCACCAAGAGGACGTGCCTGCCCCGCAGCTCCAGGCGGGGGCTGTGGTACACGGAGACCTGGCCGCTGCTCTCCTGACCGAGGCCGTAGCTGCTGACGCCCACGAAGTCCACCTCCACGGGCAGGTGGAGGCGGCGCATCAGGTCGGAGAGGAAAACGAAGCTCCCCTTGAGGGTGCCCAGAAGGACGAGCTGGCAGCCCTGGTAGTCCCTCTCTATCTGCTCCGCCAGCTCCCGCACGCGGCGGCGGATCTGGCCGCGGCCCAGGAGGCAGCGCAGGGGGCGTCTTTTCGGCAAGGCCCTCCTCTCCGCCTCTATTTTACCGAGGGGAGGGGCCTCCGCCACAGGGCTGCCGGGCAGGGAGCTACCTGACCTCCAGCATCCGCTGCAGGGCGATGCGGGCGTAGTGGGCGGTCTCCTCGTCCACCTTTACCTGGTTGACCAGCCGTCCCCTGGCCAGCTCCTCCACGGCCCAGCACAGGTAGGCTGGATGGACGCGATACATGGTGGAGCAGGGGCAGACCACCGGGTCCAGGCAGAAGACGAGCTTGTCCGGGTTCTCCCGCGCCAGGCGGGAGACCAGGTTGATCTCCGTCCCCACGGCCCACTTGCTGCCGGGCGGTGCCTCGGCGATGGTCTTGGCGATGAACTCGGTGGAGCCGTCCATGTCGGCCGCCTGGACCACCTCCATGCGGCACTCGGGGTGGACGATGACCTTGATGTCCGGGTGCTTGCGGCGCGCCTCCTCTATCTGCTGGACGGTGAAGCGCTGGTGGACGGAGCAGTGGCCCTTCCAGAGGATGACCCGCGCCCGCCGGAGCTGCTCCAGGCTGTTGCCCCCCAGGCTGCCGTAGGGGAGGGTGTAGTCCCAAACCGGCATCTCCTCCAGGGGGATGCCCAGCTTGAGGCCGGTGTTGCGGCCCAGGTGCTGGTCCGGGAAGAAGAGGATCTTCTCTCCCCGCTGGAAGGCCCACTCGAAGACCTTCCTGGCGTTGGAAGAGGTGCAGACGATGCCGCCATGGCGGCCGCAGAAGGCCTTGAGGCTGGCCGCCGAGTTCATGTAGGTGACGGGGACGACGCCCTCGATGCCCGCCTCCTGCAGCTCGTCCCAGCAGGCGTAGACATCCTCCGGGTCGGCCATATCGGCCATGGAGCAGCCGGCGGACATGTTGGGCAGAATCACCTTCTGGTGGGGCTGAGAGAGGATATCAGCCGATTCGGCCATGAAGTGGACGCCGCAGAAGACGATGAACTCCGCCTCCAGCTGCTGGGCGGCCCACTGGGCGAGCTTGAAGGAGTCGCCCCGGATGTCGGCGAACTGGATGATGTCCTCGCGCTGGTAGTGGTGCCCCAGGACGACGCAGCGCCTCCCCAGGGCGGCCCTGGCCCGGGCGATGCGCTCCTTCAGTTCCGCCGCCCCCAGGTGCCAGTACTCCTCAGGTATGTCCTTCTGCCAGAAGGCGAAGGCCCGCTCCTCCGCCAGGGGCCGGGTGTCCAGCTCCCGGTCCACCGGGCACTCCATCGCCTCGTTGAGGAGGTCTTCCTCGGTTATCAGGACCAGGGGCTCCGTCCGCATCGCCATGGGGCCACCTCCGGCGCCACTTAGTGTAAAACTGACACTTTCTTTGAGGCAGAGGCTAGCACGCTGGAGGTCGCCTGTCAATCCCTAGGCCAGGCCGAGGGCGGAGCGGACGGTGGCGGCCAGCTCCGCCACGGGGCGCCGGGCGTCCAGGAGAAGCCGCTCCCCGGGCGACAGCTCCTGGGGCGGCTCCAGGGCCTCCTTCTGGGCCAGATAGACCTCCCAGCGGGCGTCGGAGGGGCCGATGCCGGCCCGCTCCCGCCGCTGGAGCCGCTCCCGGGCCGTCTCGTCGTCGATGGTCAGCTCCAGGCAGAGGAAGCGCACCCCCTCCTCCCGGGCCAGGCGGCGGGCCATCTCTCGCTGCCAGCGGCGGTGGAAGGTGGCGTCCAGCACCACCCAATGGCCCTCCCGCAGGAGGCCCCGCGCCCGCTCCGTCAGGGCGCGGTAGGTGCGCCGCGTCATGCGGGGGGAGTAGAGGCCCCGTCCCAGGGGCGCCGGCCGCCGCTCCTCCGGCGGCAGGCCCGCCAGCTCCTTGCGCACCACGTCCGAGGAGAGGACGGGGAGACCCAGGGCGTGGGCCAGGCTGGACTTGCCGCTCCCGGCCAGGCCGCAGGTGACGAGCAGGACGGGCCAGTCCCGGCGGGTGTAGCGGCAGGCCAGCTCGAAGTAGCGGCGGGCCAGGGCCCGCGCCTCCTCCCGCTCGGCGGGAGGCACCTCCGGCTGGCGGAGGCGGAAGCCCTCCACCTTACCCCGCACCGCCGCCCGGTAACAGCGGTAGAAGTCCAGCACCTGGAGCATCTCGCCGTCCCCGGACGCCTCTACGTAGCGCCGGACGAAGGCCTCCGCCAGGTCCGGCCTGCCCCGGAACTCCAGGTCCATGGCCAGAAAGGCCACGTCTCCCGCCACGTCCGTGTAGCGGAAGCGACGGTTGAACTCGATGCAGTCCATGATGCACGCTTCCCCCTCGGGGGAGAGGTAGATGCTGTCGCTGCGGAGGTCGCCGTGGCAGTCGCGGATGCGGCCCTGGGCGGCCCGCCGGCGGAGCAGGAGGCGACGGCGCCGGAGGAACCAGTCCACGTAGCCCCGCAGCAGTCGGTCCTGCTCCTCGCTTATCGTCTCACCGATGAAGTCCTGCCACTGCTGGAAGTTCTCCCGCCAGGCGAAGCGGATCCCCCAGGCCCCCAAGCGGGCGATGGCGGGGCCGTGATCGGCCCGGGCGTGGACCGCCGCCAGCCGCTCCGCTATCGACTGGACGAGGGTGGAGGTCGCCTCTCCTCGTGCCAGCAGGGTGGCCAGGAGCCGCTCCTCCGGCATCCGCCTCATCTTCACGGCGTATTCCACCGTGCGGCCGGGGCCGTCCAGGGAGAGCTGACCGTCCCTCTCCCTTATGGCGACGACGCCCAGGTAGGCGCCGGGGCAGAAGCGGCTGTTGAGGCGGATCTCCTGCCAGCAGTAGTAGCGGCGCTTGGCCAGGGTTGAGTAGTCCAGGAAGCCGAAGTCCACCGGCTTCTTGACCTTGTAGGCGTAGTCCCCTGCCAGGACGACGAAGGAGATGTGGGTCTGGACCAGTCGCAGGTCCGCCGCTGGGTGGGGATAGACGGCGGGGTCCAGCAGGCGACGGATGAGGGGCGGCAGGGCGGCGCTCTCCACGGCCCGCAGTATAGCATCCCCTCGCCCTGCTCGATAGTTGACAAAAACGTTGTCAAAAGTCTTGACGATATCATGACCATCGTTCTACAATAGGGCCTGACCAGGGCGGGCGCCCCGGCGCCCCAGCCTACCATCGGGAGGTGCGAACGCCATGAGGGAGCGGTCCTGCCCCCGTTGTCAGGGGATGCTTCACGAGGAGGTCTTCCTGGGCAACGAGGTGGATCTGGTCTGCATCCAGTGTGGCTATCGCGCTCCTCTGGTGGTGCCCAGCCTCTTCTCGCCCCCGGGGGGCTCCCAGGGGCGGCGCCGCTCGCGGCGTGACGGCGGTCTGGCCGCCCGCCGCGCCGCCTAGCGTCGCTGTGCCGTGCGGGAGACTCCTGTCGTCACCGCCTTCCTGATGCGCCCCGGCCCGGCGGGGCCGCGCCTTCTCCTGCTGCGCCGCAGCGCACGCGTGGGCAGCTATCGCGGTCGCTGGGCCGCCGTCAGCGGCTATCTGGAGGGGGAGCCCCTCCAGCAGGCCCTGCGGGAGATCGAGGAGGAGACGGGGCTCGGGCCGGCGGAGGTGCGCCTCCTCCGCCGCGGCCCCGTCGTCGTCGCTCCCGACCCCGGCCTGGGGCGGCGCTGGCTCGTCCACCCCTTCCTGTTCGAGGTCGTCGGCAGGCGCCCCCTCCGCCTGGACTGGGAGCACGTGGAGGCCCGCTGGGTGCGGCCGGAGAGCGTCTTTCGCTACCCCACCGTGCCCCGGCTGCCGGAGGCCCTCCAGGCCGTCTATCCTCTGGCGCCCGAGCAGGTGGCCAGCGTCGCCTCGGAGATAGCTGAAGACCGTCGAAGGGGGGCGCGAGAGCTGGCTGGCCTGGCCCTGGAGGCCCTCTCCGGCGTCGCCCGGGAGGAGCCGGGACGCCTGCGGGCCAGCGCCTGCCTCCTGGCCCGCGCTCGGCCGGGGATGCCGGGCATCGCCATGGCGGTGGCCCACGCCTACCGGGAGGCGGCGGCCAGCCAGCGCCCCGCCGCTGCCCTTCAGTCCTTCCTCGGGAAGATGGAGGCGGCCCGGGAGGGGATAGTTCGCCTCGCCCGGGAGGTCCTGCCCCGGGACGTCCTCCTCACCTACAGTCGCTCTTCCCTCGTCCTGGCGGCGCTCCTGGCCCTCTCCCCGCGGCGGGCCATCGTCAGCGAGGGCCGCCCTCTGGGCGAGGGGGTGGCCCTGGCGCGAGAGCTGGCCGGCCGCGGCATCGCCGTCACCCTGGTCACCGAAGCGCAACTGGCGGCCTTCGTGGGCGAGGCCCAGGCCGTCCTCGTGGGGGCCGATGCCCTCTTCCCGGACGGCGGCTTCCTCAACAAGGTTGGCACCCGCCTCCTGGCCCTGGCTGCCCGGGCGGAGGGCATACCCCTGTACGTCCTGGCCGATACCCTGAAGGTGCTGCCGCCTTCCCTGGCCCGCTCTCCGGCCCTGGAGGAGGGCGACCCGGCCGAGGTGCTCACCGCCGCCGGGCCGGGGATCGAGGCGCGGAACCTCTACTTCGAGGCTACGCCGGGCCGGCTGGTGACGGCCTACCTGACGGAGGACGGCCTCCTGCGGCCATCCCAGCTAGCGCCCTACGCCCGCCGGGCGAGGGAGGCGCTGCACGCCCTCTTCGGCCGCGGCGCCCCTCATTTGGCGTAGGGCGGCCTGTGGGCTACACTTTATGGAGACGCCGGCCCGGCGAGAGGGGCTGGGACTGGAGAAGGCATGACACGAGGGCCAGAGGAGCTACTGCGCCGCCTGGAGGAGGCCAAGGTGCGGCTTCTGACGGCGCTGGAGGGGACGGCGCCAGAGGAGTTCGCCTGGGAATCCGGGGACGGACGCTCCGTGCGCCGCCTCCTAGAGGAGCTGGCCGACCGCGTCAACTTCTTCTTCGCTGTCCAGGTGGCGCGGGCCCGCGGCCTGCCACCCCCTGCCTGTCTGCAGCGCGCCCAGTACCACTCCCCCCGGGAGGCGGCTATCAGCTTCCAGGTGGTGCATCGTCGTCTCGCTAACCTGCTGCACGACCTCCAGCCCCAGGACATGGGCCGGGCCGTCGGCCAGGAGAGCGGCGAGGGGCTCACCCTGGCCCGGCTCATCGAGATGGCGGCGGACGAATACGAGGCCTGCGCCCGGCAGTTGGCCGACCTGCGGGCGGCCTACCGTCAGACAGGAGGAGGGCGGTGAAGAGCTCCCGCTGGCACCGACGCGCCCTGGCCAAGCTGAGCCGTCGCCCCGATGCCCAGATAGACCTGGCCGAGGCGGCCCTCCTCATCGCCTGCGAGGAGTACCCCGGCCTGGACGTGGAGGGCTACCTGCGCTGGCTGGACAACATCGCCTGTGAGTGCCGTAGCTGGGTGCGTCCAGGCGCCGGCATCTACCAGGTCATCGGCGCCATCAACCGCGGCCTCTTCCACGAGCTGGGCTTCCAGGGCGACCGCCGCAACTACTACGACCCCGCCAACTGCTATCTGAACCAGGTGCTGGAGCGACGGCTGGGCATCCCGGTGACCCTCTCCATCCTCTACCTGGAGGTGGCCTGGCGTCTGGGGTTCCCCATGCAAGGGGTGGGCCTGCCGGGACACTTCATCGTCAAGTATGTGGACTCGGACGAGGAGATATACATAGACCCCTTCTATGACGGGATGATCCTCAGCCCGGAGGACTGCCAGGAGCGGGTCTATCAGGCCACTGGCGATCCCGACCTCTTCCAACCCCACCACCTGGGCGCCGTCACCAAGCGCCAGATCCTCCTGCGCCTCCTCCACAACCTGAAGTCCATCTACGTGGGCCGGGAGGAGTACGCCCGCTCCCTGGCCGTCATCGAGCTCATCCTTCTCATCGCCCCCTGGGACCTGGACGAGGTCCGCGACCGCGGCCTGGTGCACTACCACCTGGGCCATTACCGTCTGGCCCGTCGCGATCTGGAGACCTACCTGGCCTACCGCGGGGACGCCGAGGACGCCTCGCGCATCGCCAAGGTGCTGGAGATGGCGCGGGAGCGGGTGCCGAGACCGGGAGGGGAAGAGGCGTTTGAGGGGTAGAGGTGGCGGTAGGCCCCTGGCCATAGGTCACGGATACGGTAACAGGCGGGACCTGCTGGAGGCCGCCCTCGCCGTCCCCCTGGACATGGTGGAGGCGGACGTCTGGTTCGCCCGGGGGCGGCTGTGGGCCCGCCACGAACGACGCCTGGGACCCCTGCCCGTCCTGGCCGACTGGCGCAAGCACGCCCCCCACGGCCTGGGCCCCTGGGCCCTCTCGCTGGGCCCCCTCTACCTGCGGCTGGACGTGCACCCTCTCGCTGTGGACGAGGCGCTGGCCCGCCTGGACGGTCACCTGCGGCTCCTCCTGGACGCCAAGGGAGAGTACAGTCGCCGCGCCGCTCTCTCCTTCGGGCGGGCGCTGGGGCGACTGCTGGAAGGATGCGGGCGGGACGGCAGCGTGGTCGTCTGTGGCCAGAACTGGCGCCTCCTGGACGCCCTGCGGGAGGCTGTCCCTGGACTGGCCATCCGCTACAGCGTCCAGACAGCCGTCCAGTGGGCCCGCCTGTGGCCCCGACTGGACCGGGAGCCCCCGCCCGATGGCCTCTGCCTGCACCGCTCCCTGGCCACGGAGGAGACAGCCTCCCTCCTGCGGGAGAGAGGGCTGGGCTTCTACTGCTGGTGCATCAACGACGCCGCCGAACTGGAGCGTGTGCTGGCCCTGGGCGCCGAAGGCGTCATCAGCGACCGCCTGGACCTCCTGGCCTCCCTGGTCCGCCCTCCCGCGGGATGAGGTGGACGGTGCTGGCCTTGAAGGTGGCTACCACCGGGCTGCCGGGGCGCAGCTCCAGCTCCTCCGCCGCCTGGGCGGTGATGTAGGCCACCAGCGGGAAGCCGCAGTCCAGGTCTGCCCGCACCTGATCCCCCATGCCCAGGGGGTTGAGGCGCCGCACCACGCCCGGCACCCGGTTGCGGGCGCTGCTGGGCCCCTCTCCCTGGTAGACGGGCCCCAGCACCAGGTGCTCCGGCCGGACACAGACCCACACCGGCCCCTCCAGGCGCTCCTCTGTCACCGCCTGGAGGCGGTGCGCCCCTACCTCTACCACCGTCAGCCCGCCCTCCCGGCCCAGCGCCTGGCCGGGCAGCACGTTCTCCACGCCCAGGAAGGTGGCCACCTCGGGGTCGGCCGGCTGGGAGAAGACCTCCTCCGGCGGCCCCACCTGGCGCAGCCTTCCTCCCATGAGGACGGCCAGACGGTGCCCCAGGCGGAGGGCATCGGACCGGTCGTGGGTGACGAAGACGACGGTGGTGGCGGTCTCCCGCAGGACTCCCTCCAGCTCCCCCAGCAGCTCCCGGTGGGTGGGGGCGTCCAGGGCGGCGAAGGGCTCGTCCAGGAGGAGCACCTCTGGCTCCAGCACCAGCGCCCGCGCCAGGCTCACCCGTTGCGCCTCCCCGCCGGAGAGGTGCCGCACGGAGCGACGGGCCAGGTGAGCGATGCCCAGCCGCTCCAGCCAGCGGGCCGTCCTTCGCTCCTGCTCCCGGCGAGGGACGCCCCGCAGGGCCAGGCCGGCCCGCACGTTCCCCTCCACCGTGGTGTCCAGCAGTAGAGGCTCCTGGAAGACCACCGCCATCCGCCGGCGGTAGGGGAGGAGGGGGCCCCTCACCGGCCGACCGTCCATGAGCACCTCCCCTCGTGTGGGCCGCTCCAGGAGGGCCAAGACGCGGATGAGGGCGCTCTTGCCCGCGCCGTTGGGCCCCACTACTGCCAGCACCTCCCCCGCCTGCACCGCCAGCTCCGGCACCTCCAGGATGAGGCGGCCCCCGCGGGCCAGGGCCAGACCTCGCACCGCCAGCTTGGGAGGCGTCACGGCGCCGGCCTCCGCTGCTGCACCAGGGTGAGGCCCAGTATGGTCAGGTACATGAGCCCCAGCAGGACGAAAGAGAGAGCGATGGCCGTCTCGAAGTTGCCCCGCATCGTCTCCAGGACGATGGACGTGGTGAGGACGCGCGTCTCCCCCTGGATGTTGCCGCCCACCATCAGGGAGGCGCCCACCTCATGGATGGCCATGCCGAAGGCCAGCATGGCGGCGGCCATGAAGGTGAGGCGGGCCTCCCGCAGGAGGAGCCAGGCGTACTGCCAGCGAGAGGCGCCCAGGGCCAGGATCTGCCATCGCAACTGGGGGCGGATGGCCTGGACGCCCGTCGCCGTCAGACCCGCCACTATGGGAGTCACCAGCACGGCCTGGGCGATGACCATGGCGGCGGGCGTGAAGAGGAGGCCCAGCCTCCCCGCCGGGCCCTCCCGGCTCAGGAGCAGGAAGACGACGAGCCCCACCACCACCGGCGGCAGCGCCATCCCCGTGTTCACCAGGGCCAGGACGAGGCCGCGGCCGGGGAAGGACTGCAGCCCCAGGAACATCCCCAGCGCCCCGCCCGCCGCTAGGCCGATGACGGTGGCCAGCCCCGAGATGACGATGGAGCGGGCGGCCGTGCTGTAGACCTCGCTGTCGCCCCGCAGGAGGAGCCGGAACGCCTCCCTCACGCCCTCGATGACCGTCTCCATCCCTTGTCGCCTCACCTCCCGGCGGCCAGGGCCGCTGGCTGGAAGAGGGGCTCCCCGAACTCCCGCACGCCGAAGCTGCCGATGATCCGCTGGCCCTGGGGGGAGACCAGGAAGTCGGCCAGGGCGGCGGCGCCGGCGGCGTTCACGCGGGGGCTCCTGGTGGGATCGACGGTGATGACGTGGTACTCGTTCCTGAGGAAGGGGTCTCCCTCTATCAGCACCGTCAGGGCCAGCCGGCGGGAGAGGCCCAAGTAGGTGCCCTTGTCGGTGAGGGCGTAGCCGCGCTGTTCGCTGGCGGCCAGGAGGGTCTGGGCCTGTCCGGCCCCCACCTCGTGATACCAGGGCTGGCCGGTGGGGTCGAGGCCCAGGCGGGCCCAGATGGCCCGCTCCCGCTCGTGGGTGCCGGAGCCATCGGCCCGGCTGTAGAAGGGGGCGCCGCTACGGGCGATGCGCTGGAACGCCTCCTGGGCCGATGCCGCTCCCCGGACGCCGGCCGGGTCGTCCGCCGGCCCTACCACGACGAAGTAGTTGACCATCACCAGCCGCCGCTCTCGGCCGTAGCCCTCCGCCATGAACCGGGCCTCCGCCTCCGGGGAGTGTACCAGCAGGACGTCCGCCTGGCCCTCCCGCCCCAGGCGGAGCGCCTGGCCGGAGCCCACCGGCACCACCTTCAGTCGCAGGCCCGTAGCCTCCTCGAAGGCGGGGACGATGGCGTCCATGAGGCCAGTATCGTAGACGCTGGTGGTGGTGGCCAGGATTATCGCCTGGTCGCCCCCTCGGCAGGCGCCAGCGAGTGCGGTGACGAGGAGGAGGCCGGCCAGCAGCGTCAGCCAGCGTGCCATTCCCTAGCTGGATTATACAGGCGACCGCCCGGTATACGGGGGAGGGGTCCCGCTCTCTCAGTGCACTACGGACGGCGGCAGGCCATCCCCATCGGCGGGCACCGCCTCCTTATGCTCCGGCAGGTGGGCGCGGCGCAGCGGCACCTCCCGCATGAAGAGCCCCACCGCCACCGACACCAGGCAGAGGAGGAAGGCAATGAAGAAGGCCTCCGCTATGGCCAGGGCCAGGGAGTCCCGGGCTGCCTCCAGCACCGGCCCGAAGAGCTGGGAGCCCCTTTCGCCCAGGGACTGGAACTGGGCCTGCAGGGCCGCCATGCGCTCCTGGCTGAGGATGAAGTTGGGGTCGTGGAGCTGGGCTAGGATGCCCGGGGGCAGGTTGGCCGCCTCCGGTGGCAGGGCCTGGGAGAGCTCGCGGTCGAAGGAGGCGTTCATGTGGGAGCCCAGGATGGCCACCCCCATGATGCCGCCCACCTGGCGCAGGAAGAGTACGGTGGTGGTGGCGATCCCCAGCATGGCGTAGGGCACCGAGTTCTGCACCGCCAGCGTCAGCACCGGCAGGCTGAGGCCCAGGCCCACCCCCAGCACCACCATGTCCAGCGTCACGTCCCCGCGGGAGCTCTCCGGCCCCAGACGGGAGAAGAAGAACATAGCGCCGGTCATGGCCGCCAGCCCCAGCACGCAGACCGCACGGTACCTACCCAGTCGGGCGATGGCCTGGCCGCCCGCGGTGCTGGAAAGGGCTATGGCCATGGTCATGGGCATGGTGATGAGGCCAGAGTTGGTAGCTGTCGCCCCCAGGACGCCCTGCACGAAGAGGGGAATGAAAGAGACGGCGCCGAACAGGGCCACCCCCGTCAGGAAGCTGACGGCCGTGGAGACGCTGAACACCTGGTTGCGAAAGAGCTGCAGCGGGATGGCCGGGTTGGCCGCCCGCGTCTCCACCCAGCAGAAGAGGGCGCAGACCGCCGCCGCCACCGTCAGCAGGCCGATCACCGGCGCCGATTCCCAGGGGAAGCGGCTGCCTGCCCAGGAGAAGGCCAGCAGCAGGGGCACCACCACCCCCGGCAGGAGAGCCAGCCCCAGCCGGTCCAGGGGCTGGGAGCGGGCCACCGGCCGCAGATTGGGGAGGCCTACGGCCAGCACCGCCAGGGCGATGGCCCCCAGCGGCAGATTGACGTAGAAGACCCAGCGCCAGCTCACGTAGTCCGTGAGCGCGCCGCCGATGAGGGGCCCCAGGATGCTGGCGGCGGCGAAGACGCCAGAGAAGAGGCCCACATACTTGCCCCGCTCCGCCGGCGGGAAGACGTCCCCCACGATGACGAACGTGATCCCCATGATGGTTCCCGCCCCGAACCCCTGCAGGGCGCGGAAGGCGATGAGCTGCTCCATGTTCTGGGAATAACCGCACAGCGCCGACCCCACTACCAGGATGGCCACCCCCGCCATGTAGAAGGGCTTCCGCCCGTACATGTCCGTCAGCTTGCCCACCACCGGGATGACGGTGGTGGAGGCTACCATGAAGGCGGTGAAGACCCAGGGGAAGAGGGCCAGGCCGCCCAGGCTCCCCACGATGCGGGGGAGGGCCGTGCTCACCAGGGTCTGGTCCATGGCAGCCGTGAAGAGGGCCAGCATCGACCCCGCGACGATAGCGATGCGCCGGCGGGTGCCCAGCAGGGAATAGCTCAGGGCCGGGGCACTCATGAGGGATGCACCTCCCCTTCTGTCTCCACACCTACAGCGCGGCACAGGGCCGACAGGCCCCTCACCAGCGCCCCCAGCTCCTCCTCCGTCAGGAGGGCCAGCGCCTGCTCCAGTTGGGCGCGGCCCAGGGACTCCAGCCGCGCCACCACGCCCTCCCCCTCCGGCGTCAGCAGGTGCCGGACCTGACGCCGGTCCTCCCTGTCCATCTCCCGTCGCACCAGGCCCTGGCGCTCCAGCCGGTCCACGATGCGCGTGAGGGTGGAGGGGCTTACCTCCAGCGCCTGGGCCAGACAGCGAGCGTTGGGGCCGTCGAGCCGCCGTAGCAGGAAGAGGGTCCGTATCTGGGTGATGGTCAGCCCCAGCTCCGCCCACTCCTCCACCCGGCCGGGGTCCGCCCAGGCCAGCAGCCGACCCAGGAGACAGAAGGCCACCCGCGTAAGTTGCTCTCGCTCCATCATTTGCATCATATGCAAATATCTTAGGGGTTGCCGGTGGCAGGGACAAGCTACCGTTGGCAGGGCGCCGCTGCCCGGCTACCATGGGTTGTGATGGACGAGTTCGCCTTCGGGGATGGGGAGCCTCTGCGGGCCCTCCTCATCGACAGGGCCCGCGAGGAGGGGGGCATCACCTTTCGGGAGTTCATGGAGCTGGCCCTCTACCATCCCCGCTACGGCTACTACTGTCAGTCCCGGCCCCCCATGGGCCGCCACGGCGATTACGTCACCAGCCCGGAGGTCTCCCCCATCTTCGGCGCCCTCCTGGGGCGGCAGCTATACGAGATGTGGCAGGCGATGGGCGCCCCCTGCCCCTTCCAGGTGGTGGAGGCCGGCGCCGGGCCGGGCACCCTGGCCCGGGACATCCTCGCCTGGGCCCGCCACGCCCGCCCGGACCTCCTGGAGGCCATGACCTACTGCCTGGTGGAGCGCAGCCCCTCCCTGCGGGAACAGCAGCGTCGCCTGCTGGAGGCCACCGGCCTCCTGGAGCGGGCCGAGTGGTGGGACGACCTCCCCCCCGACAGCATCCAGGGCTGCCTCCTCTGCAACGAGCTGCTGGACAGCTTTCCCGTCCACCGCGTCTTCGTGCGGGGCGGGCGTCTGTGGGAGGTCTACGTGGTCTGGGACGGCGAGGCCTTCCGCGAGGAGCTACGGCCCCCCTCCACGCCCGCCCTGGAGGAGTACTTCCGGCGGCTGGGCCTCCTGCCGGGCGAGGGCTGCTACGCCGAGGTGAACCTGGAGGCGCTGGCCTGGGTGCAGCGGGCGGCCCGGGCCCTGCGCCGGGGCTTCCTCCTCGCCCTGGACTACGGGTATGAGGCGCCAGAGCTCTACGCTCCCTGGCGTCAGCAGGGCACCCTCCTCTGCTTCTATCAGCATCAGCCCTGGGATGACCCCTACCTCCGTCCCGGCCGCCAGGACATGACGGCCCACGTGGACATTACCAGCATCGTCCAGGCGGGCCAGGAGGCGGGGCTGGAGCTGGTGGGCGTGACCAGCCAGGCCCGCTTCCTCCAGCGTCTGGGCATCGACGAGGCGCTGGCCGTCCCCGGCCTCTCCCTCAGGGAGCGACTGGCGCGGCGGCGGGCGGCGGTGGAGCTCACCGACCCGGCCGGCCTGGGCCGCCTGCGCGTCCTGGTGCTGCGAAAGGGCCTGCCTCCCTGCTCCCTGCGCGGCCTGGAGGAGGGCGAAGATGCCCCTTAGCCCCGGCGACGAGGCGCCCGATTTCTCCCTCCCCTCCACCGAGGGGACAGTCTCCCTGCGGGAGCTCCTGCAGCGGGGGCCGGTGGTCATCGCCTTCTACTACGAGGACGGCACTCCCCTCTGCTCCAACCAGGTGGCCATGCTCAAGGGGGACTACGACATCCTCCAGGAGCTGGGAGCGCAGGTGGTGGCCATCAGCGCCGACAGCCTGGAGTCCCACCGCCGCTTCGCCGAACGGCTGGGCGGCGTCCCCTTCCCCCTGGCCAGCGACGAAGGGCTGGCGGTCGCCCGCGCTTATGGCGTGGTGGACGACTCCGGCAAGCGATCGCGGCGGGCCGTCTTCGTGGTGGACCAGGAGGGACGCATAGTCTACGCCAACCCCTTCTTCCAGCCCGGCAACTCCAGCCAGTACCAGGAGCTGTTCCAGGCCCTGGGCGTGGAGCTCTAGGCGGCCCTCAGGGCTCCGGCGGCGGCTGGAAGGGCTCCGGCCGGCGGCCGCTGGCGTAACGCTCCAGACCCTCTCGCAGCGCCTCGTCCCGGAAGCTCTCGCGGTGGAGCTGGGCCTCCAGGGACAGCCCCTGGGTCAAGGGCAGGCCGATGCCCCACAGGGCGGCCAGCCGGTCCAGTCTCAGGGAGGTCTGGGGGTAGGTGGAGAGGTGGGCGGCCACCTGGAGAGCCCGCTCCAGGGCCTGGCCGGCCGGCACCAGCTCCTGGACCAGCCCCATGCGCAGGGCCTGCCGGGCGTCGATGAGGGCTCCCGTCTGGATGAGATACAGGGCGTTGCCCAGGCCGACGATGCGGGGGAGCCGCTGGGTGCCGCCGTCTACCAGGGGCACCCCCCAGCGGCGGTTCAGCACGCCGAAGCGGGCCGTCTCGTCGGCGATGCGGAAGTCGCACCAGCAGGCCAGCTCCAGACCGCCGGCCACGCAGTAGCCCCTCACGGCGGCTATGGTGGGCTTCCCCACGTCCGTCAGGCGCGTGATCCCCAGGGGGCCGGAGCGGTCCATCCCCGGGCGGGCGGTGAGGCTGTCTATGGCCCTCAGATCGGCGCCGGAGCAGAAGGCTTCCTCCCCCGCTCCGGTGAGGACCAGGACGTCCAGGGCGTCGTCCCGCCGGAAGCGTTCCACCGCCTCGTAGAGGAGCTGGGCCGTCTCCCCGTCCACGCAGTTGCGCACCTCGGGGCGGTTTATCGTAACAACCAGGGTTCGTCCACGTTCTTCAATTAAGACCTTGGGCCGGGACAAGGGCCTCCTCCCTGTGGAGGTCTCCCTGCGAGGATAGGGGGGCCACCGGGAAGCGTCAAGGCGGGGCGCCTTGACAGGCCCCTGGGAGACGGCGCATCATCCCGGAACGGGGAGCTTACGGGAGTGGGGTGAATGCCATGCAGGCTGCCTTCGCTGAGGCGGTGGAGGGGCTGAAGCTCCTCATCCGCTACAACGATGGCCGCAACGTGGCGGACTACCAGTTCCGCCGCACCGTGGATGACCTCATAAGCTCCTTCTATGACGACATCGGCCTCCTGGTGCAGGTGCCCCTCCGCAGCCTCTTCGACCTCTTCGTCATCAAGGTGCTCTACGTGGAGCGGGCCAGCCGTGACGCCTCCATCATCGACTACCTGGGAGGGATGCTCACCCGCTACCTCTACACCCGGGAGCTCTTCCCCTTCCAGGGGCCGGGGGGGCGCCCCCAGCCCTTCTACTTCTTCTCCCACCTGGTCCAGGAGATGGAGCAGGGCCCCGTCCGCTTCCAGAACCTGTTCGAGGCCTACCGTCGCTACGGGGACCACGCCCTCTTTCTGACCGGCATCTTCCCCCAGACCTTCCGCCGCGGCCGCCGCCGGCTCGACCCCTCTTACTACATCAGCACCGGCAAGCTCTGCTACCGCAAGGCGGCCGAGCACGAGCTGGCGGAAGCTACCCAGATGCGCCCGCTCCTGCAGAAGCTCTCCCGCCACTTCGAGCTCTACATGGACGCCCTCAACGAGCTCTCCGAGCGCTACGTCATGGGGCTCGACATGAACCTGATAGCCGATAAGATGCTGGACAACTTCAACCGCTACCGGGAGACGGGGGACGAGCGCTACCTGGAGAACGCCCGCCGCTACGCTGCCCTGCTGAGGATAGACGAGGCCCGCTTCCCCTCCCTCTTCCGCAGGCCACGGCCCTACATCATACCGAACTGAACACTCGGGCGAGAACGGTGAGACGGAAGGGCATCGCAGCGGCGAGAACGCCTGTAACTGCCCGTAACAGACGCTAAAAGCCCTCTCTTGCCACTTGCGTTCGGGCCGCCGGCCGGCTAAATATAGGGCTAGATTAGCACTCTGACCCACAGAGTGCTAAAGCCCCACCCCGAGGAGGACCAGAGGAGGGAGAGGTATGGCCAAGCAGTTGCTGTTCGACGAGGCGGCGCGTCACGCCCTCAAGAACGGCATCGACGCCCTCGCTGACGCGGTGAAGATCACCCTCGGCCCCAAGGGCCGCAACGTAGTGCTGGAGAAGAAGTTCGGCTCCCCCACCATCACCAACGACGGCGTCACCATCGCCAAGGACATAGAGCTGGAGGACCCCTTCGAGAACATCGGCGCCCAGCTGGCCAAAGAGGTGGCCAGCAAGACCAACGACATCGCCGGCGACGGTACCACCACTGCCACCGTCCTGGCCCAGGCCATCGTCCACGAGGGCCTGAAGAACGTGGCGGCCGGCGCCAACCCCATGGCCCTCAAGCGGGGCATCGAGAAGGCCTGTCAGGCGGTGGTGGAGCAGATCAAGAAGAACGCCACCCCCGTCACCACCCGCCAGCAGATGGCCCAGGTGGCCGCCATCTCCGCCAACAACGACCCCGAGATCGGCGAGCTCATCGGCGAAGTGATGGAGAAGGTGGGCAAGGACGGGGTCATCACGGTGGAGGAGTCCAAGGGCATCCGGACCGAGGTGGAGTACGTGGAGGGGATGAGCTTCGACCGCGGCTACATCTCCCCCTACTTCATCACCAACCCTGAGCGGATGGAGTGCGTCATCGAGGAGCCCTACATCCTGGTGACCGACAAGAAGCTCTCCGCCGTGAACGACATCCTCCCCGCCCTGGAGCGGGTGCTGCAGGCCGGGAGCAAGGACATCCTCATCATCTGCGACGACCTGGAGGGGGAGGCCCTGGCCACCCTGGTGGTCAACAAGCTGCGGGGCACCCTCAACGTCTGCGCCGTCAAGGCCCCTGGCTTCGGCGACCGCCGCAAGGACAACCTGGGCGACATCGCCACCATCACCGGCGGCCAAGTCATCTCCGAGGAGCTGGGCCGCCGCCTAGACTCCGTCCAGCTCAGCGACTTCGGCCGCGCCCGCCGCGTGGTGGTGACCAAGGAGGAGACCACCATCGTGGAGGGCCGGGGCGACCCCCAGAAGATCCAGGAGCGGATCAAGGCCGTTAAGGCTGCCCTGGAGGAGGCCACCTCCGACTGGGACCGTGAGAAGCTGCAGGAGCGGCTGGGCAAGCTCTCCGGCAGCGTCGCCGTCATCAAGGTGGGCGCCGCCACGGAGACGGAGCTGAAGGAGAAGAAGCACCGCGTGGAGGACGCCGTCCAGGCCACGCGGGCGGCCGTGGAGGAGGGCATCGTCCCCGGCGGTGGCGTCGCCTTCCTGAACGCCCTGGAGGCCCTGGACGGCCTCAAGCTGGAGGATCAGGACGAGCAGACCGGCGTCAACATCCTGCGGCGGGCCCTGGAGGAGCCCACCCGGCGCATCGCCATCAACGCCGGCCAGGACGGCTCCGTGGTGGTCCAGAAGGTCAAGTCCCTCCCCAAGGGGCAGGGGTACGACGCCGCCAGGGACGAGTTCGGCGACATGATGGAGCGGGGCATCGTCGACCCGGCCAAGGTCACCCGCTCCGCCCTGGAGAACGCCGTCAGCATCGCCGCCATGGTGCTGACCACCAATTGCCTGGTGGCGGAGATCCCCGAGAAGAAGAAGGAGCGGGAGCCCGCTCCCGAGTATTAGAGCGAGAGCGGGCCGGGCCTGGTGGGTTGTCGCCAGGCCCGGCCCGTCTTATCCTGACGGGGGCCGGTCCACCATGTATACCGAGAACGGCGTCCTCATAGATCTCAACGAGGTCATGAAGGTGGTGAACACCTGCGATGTGTTCACCATCGGCTTCCGGCTCTTCCCCCAGAGGCTGCTGGTGGACACCCGCTACAACGCCGACGAGGGCCCCATGGTGATGGTGGTGGAGCCGGTGGCCACCGTGGAGGAGCGCTTCTACTGGCTGGGCCGCAAGCGCCCCCGCTTCAGCGCCCCTCGCCAGTTCACCTTCTTCGTCTGGCCCCACAGCGTCCAGCTCCTGGAGGACTGCGGCGTGGCTGACGCCGTCCGTGCCCGCTGTCGCTCCCCCCAGTGGCCCCAGGGGGACTACCAGGTGGACGCCGCCCTCTGGGAGCTGCGCCAGCTGGAGCGGCGGGCGGTCCGGGAGGCGGTGCTGGGCCAGCACTGTCGCACCATCTGGCCGCGCAACTAGACATCTCCCCCATCCTTTACACTTAGAGCAGGGGCCGCCATGCCTGACGACCGCGCCTACTTCGGCGCTATAGACCTGGGAGGGACCAAGCTCCTCTCCATCGTCGCCACGGCTGATGGCCAGGTGCTGGCCAGGGACCGCCGGCCCTCCGAGACCTCGCATGGGCTGGAGAGCTGCCTGGCCCGCATGGAGGCCTCTCTGAGGGCCGCCCTGGAGGGGGCCGGGCTCTCCCTGGGCCAACTGCGGGCGGTGGGGATCGCCTCGCCGGGGGCGGTGGACGTGGCGAGAGGCATCGTCCCCGACGCCCCCCAGCTCCCCGGCTGGCGGGACGTCCCCCTGCGCGACCTGATGGCGGAGCGGTTGGGCCTGCCGGTGGCGGTGGAGAACGACGCCACCGCCGCCGCCATCGGCGAGCACGTCTTCGGCGCTGGCCGGGGCAGCCGCTACATGCTCTTCCTCACCATCAGCACCGGCATCGGCGGCGGGATCATCATCGATGGACGCCCCTACCACGGCAAGAGCGGCGCTGCCGGGGAGATGGGCCACGTGGTGGTCCTGGCGGACGGGCCCCTCTGCGGCTGCGGGACGCGGGGCTGCCTGGAGGCCCTCTCCTCCGGCACCGCCATCGCCCGCCAGGCGAGGGAGCTGCTGGCCCGTGGGAAGGCGCCCGGCCTGGCCCGCCTCCTGGAGGACGGGGAGGCGCCCACCGCCCGCCTGGTGGCGGAGGCGGCGGCCCGGGGCGACGCCGACTGCCTGGCCCTGCTGGCGCAGGCGGGCCGCTATCTGGGCATCGCCCTGGCTGGCTACGTCAACATCTTCGACCCGGAGCTGGTGGTGCTGGGGGGTGGAGTGGTGCAGGCAGGGGAGGCCTTCCTGGCCCCCGCCCGTGAGAACATGTATGCCCTGGCCCTGGCCCAACCCAGGCGCGGCCTCCGCCTGGCCACCGGAGAGCTGGGCGACGAGGCGGGGGCCCTGGGCATGATAGCCACCCTGAGCGCCCGCTACGGCGCCTGAGGCCCCCGCTCTAGGCCCGCTTCTTGGCCTGGTCGCTGCGGCAGACGGGGCAGACCTGCTGGAAGAGCTTCACGTTGCGGTAGCCTGGGCAGGTGGCGTCGTGGATGCGCCGCCAGACGGGCTTTTGCTCTTGGGCCATCGCTGGCACCTCCTGTCGGCTGCTGGCGATTTCAGCATAGGTTTTTCGCCAGCTTTGTCAAGGAGCGAAAGGTTTTCAGGAGGGGCCGCGGCCAGCCCGCCGACGGCGCAGGCGGGGTGGCCCGGTGAGGCGGCTCTCGCCGATGCCCCGCTGCCGCCGCACCTCCTCCAGCACGGGCTGGACGGCTGCCACCAGGGCAGCCAGGCGGCCGGCGCACTCTTCAGCGAAGGCGGAGCCCAGGGGGCCGTAGGGTATGGTGTAGTGGAGACGGGTCCACCAGCCGGTCCACTCCTCCAGGTCCAGGGGATGCCCCAGGGACGCTTGCAAGAGGGGCATGTAGTCCGCCAGGGCGGCGGCCCAGCTCAGGTTGTGCTCTCGCTCCCCTTCGAAGTGGAGCCCCACTTCCACTCGCTCCTGGCGACGCTGTAGCCACAGCTCGTAGTGGACGGCCGGGTACCAGTAGTAGAGCTGGAGGAGGCTGAAGGACTGGCGCCACTGGAAGGCCCGGAGGGGCGGAGGGAGGAGGGCGGGCAGCCGCTCCCGCACCGCCTCCAGGAACTCACGGGTGCGCATCGTTGTCCCGTGGGGAGGGGGGCCGGGCTAGGCCACGGCGCCCCGCTCCCGCAGCCGGCGCACCTCCTCGGCGCTGTAGCCCAGCTCGCTCAGGAGCTGGTCGGTGTGCTGGCCCCGCTGCACCTCAACGGAGCGCACGGAGCCGGGCGTCTCCGAGAGCTTGGGCCCTATGCCCACGTGGCGCACCCGCCCCATCTGGGGGTGCTCCAGCTCCAGGACCATGCGGCGGTGCCGCACCTGGGGGTCCTCGAAGACCTCGTCCAGGCTGTAGACGGGGCCCACGCAGACCTCGTGCTGGCTCAGGTACTGAAACCACTCCTCCCGCGTCCGCTCCTTAAAGCGGCGACGGAAGTTCTCGAAGATCTCCGGGTAGCGCTCCTTGCTCCACTGGTGCGGTATGTACTCCTCGAACCCCAGGGCGCGGCAGAGGTTCTCCCAGAACCAGCCCTCCACGCAGCCGATGCTGATCCAGCGGCCATCGGCCGTCTCGTAGACGTTGTAGAAGGGGGTGCCGCCGTTCAGGAACTCCTGCCCCGGGCGGATGACGTTGCCCTCGCCCAGGTAGAAGCTGGCCAGCCAGGAGATGAGGGAGAGGACGCCGTCCGTCATGGCCACGTCCACATACTGGCCCCGGCCCGTCCGCTGGCGCGCCTGGAGGGCCAGGAGGATGGAGAAGGCCATGTGGAGGCCGCCGCCGGCGAAGTCGGCGATGATGTTGACGGGAATGGCCGGCGGCTGCCCCGGCCAGCCGATCATCCCCAGGGCGCCGCCGATGCTGATGTAGTTGATGTCGTGGCCTACCAAGCTGGCGTAGGGGCCGTCCTGGCCGTAGCCGGAGAGGGAGGTGTAGATGAGACGGGGGTTGATCTGGCGGAGCGTCTCGTAATCGGCGCCCAGCCGCTTGGTGACACCGGGACGGAACCCCTCCACCAGGACGTCGGCCGTCTCCACCAGCCGGTAGAAGGCCTGGCGGCCCTCCTCGTCCTTCAGGTTGAGGCAGATGAAGCGCTTGTTGCGGTTGAGGGGGTTGAAGACGCGGGCGCGGTCTGAGCCGTCCACGTCCCCCAGGCGACTAGCCCCTGGCGGCTGCTCGATGCAGATGACGTCGGCGCCGAAGTCGGCCAGGAGCATGGTGCCATAGCGGGCGGGGGGCAGGTGGGCCATGTCCAGGATGCGGATGCCTTCCAGGGCCATCATGGGGCTACACACCTCCTCTGGGATGGGGCCGCTCCGCGGGCGGGGACGGAGGGGCACCGGTGCGGCGGCCCATCGTGTGGATATGATGCCTGGGGGCGCTCCCTCCGGTCAAGCGCCCTTGCCCGCCTGGACGCCCTCTGCTAATATTGCCAACGGGTGGGGCTGTAGCTCAGTGGGAGAGCGCCTCAATGGCATTGAGGAGGTCAGGGGTTCGAGTCCCCTCAGCTCCACCATATCTGTTTTCGCCCCGGCGCGTGAGAGAAAGCCCCGTCACGGGGGCTGTAGGTATCAGGTGGGGGCATGCCGCCGGAAGAGCAGCTAGTCCTTATCGGTAAGTTCGCCCTCGCCGGCCTCCTGGGCGCCCTCATCGGCACGCAGCGACAGCTAAGGGACTATCCGGTAGGGACGCGCACCCTGGCCCTGGTGGCCAGCGGCGCCGCCCTCTTCACCAGCATCTCCAACTTCCTGGGGGCAGACCGGGTGGCCGCCGGTATCGTCACCGGCATCGGCTTCCTGGGGGCGGGGGTCATCTTCCGGGAGGGGGACTCGGTGCGGGGGATCACCACCGCCGCCACCATATGGGTGGCGGCCGCCATCGGCACCGCCGTGGGCATGGGGCTCTACCTGGCGGCCTGGCTGGCTACCTTCATAGTGCTGCTGGTCCTGGGCTCCCGGCCCCTGGTTCACCGCATGGAGGAGCCGCTGCGCCGCCTGCTGGGCCGGGGCGAGATCCCCACCGCCAAGGGGACGGCGAAGGGCGAAGAGGCGCGGCGACATTGACTTTTCAGCCTGGCCGCGCCGTGCCACTATAGACTAGACGAAGACGACAGCCCCCGCCACCGGGCGGGGAGGGAGAAGCTAGCTCGAGGGGCAGACTGCCATGGCTGACCGTTACCGACCTCGAGAGATAGAGCGCAAGTGGCAGGAGCGCTGGGAGAGGGACGGCATCTACCACACGCCGGACCAGTCCTCCCGGCCCAAGTTCTACTTCCTCACCATGCTCCCCTATACATCGGGGGACCTGCACATCGGTCACTGGTACGCCATGGCCCCCTCCGACGCCGCCGCCCGCTACCGTCGCATGCGCGGCTACAACGTCCTCTTCCCCATGGGGTTTGACGCCTTCGGCCTGCCGGCGGAGAACGCCGCCATCCGCCACGGCATCCACCCACGGGAGTGGACTTACCGCAACATAGAGCGGATGCGGGGGCAGCTCAAGGCCATGGGGGCCATGATCGACTGGCGGCGGGAGGTCATCACCTGCGACCCGAAGTACTACCGGTGGAACCAGTGGCTCTTCCTCAAGTTCTACGAGAAGGGACTGGCCTACCGCGCCCTGGCCCCCGCCAACTGGTGCCCCTCCTGCCAGACGGTGCTGGCCAACGAGCAGGTGCTTGCGGATGGCACCTGCGAGCGCTGCGGCACCCCCGTCACCCACCGTGACCTGGTGCAGTGGTTCTTCCGCATCACCGACTACGCCGAGGAGCTGCTGGACCACTCCAAGATTGAGTGGCCGGAGCCGGTGGTGGTGATGCAGAAGAACTGGATCGGCCGCTCGCAGGGGGTGGAGATCGCCTTCGGGCTGGAGGTACCGGGCGTGGAGGAGCGGGAGATCCGGGTCTTCACCACCCGCCCGGACACCATCTACGGCGTCACCTTCATGGTGCTGGCCCCGGAGCATCCCCTCGTCCCCAAGATAACGACGCCGGAGCGCCGCCGCGAGGTGGAGGAGTACGTGGAGTTCGCCCGACGGGAGACGGAGGTGCAGCGCCTCTCCACCGTCAAGGAGAAGACGGGGGTCTTCACCGGCGCTTACTGTCGCAACCTCCTCTCCGGGGAGCTGGTGCCCATCTGGATCGCCGATTACGCCCTCATGTGGTATGGCACCGGCGCCGTCATGGGCGTCCCCGCCCACGACCAGCGGGACTTCGAGTTCGCCCAGAAGTTCGGGCTGCCAGTGAAGGTGGTTGTGGCCCCGCCGGACTGGGACGGCCAGCCCCTGGAGCAGGCCTACACGGAGCGGGGCGTCCTGGTGGACTCCGGTCCCTTCACCGGGATGGACTCGGAGGAGGCCAAGGAGGCCATCGGCCGCTATGTGGAGGAGAGGGGCTGGGGCCAGCGCAAGGTGAGCTACCGCCTGCGGGACTGGCTCATCTCCCGTCAGCGCTACTGGGGGACGCCCATACCCATGGTGCACTGCCCACGGTGCGGCACCGTCCCTGTGCCGGAGGAGCAGCTACCGGTGCTCCTGCCGGAGGACGCCGACTTCCAGCCCACCGGGGAGTCCCCCCTGGCCCGCCACGAGGGCTTCGTCAACACCACCTGCCCCCGCTGCCAGGGGCCGGCCAGGCGGGAGACGGACACCATGGACACCTTCGTGGACTCCTCCTGGTATTTCATGCGCTACCTGAGCCCCCATTACCAGGACGGCCCCTTCGACCCGGAGCTGGGGCGGCGCTGGCTCCCCGTGGACCAATACACCGGCGGCGCCGAGCACGCCGTCATGCACCTCCTCTACGCCCGCTTCTTCTGGAAGGTCTGCCGCGACCTGGGCCTGGTGGAGGGGGACGAGCCCTTCCTGCGCCTCTTCAACCAGGGCCAGATCCTGGGGCCGGACGGCCAGCGCATGAGCAAGTCCCGCGGTAACGTGGTGGCCCCGGACGAGCAGATAGAGCAGTGGGGCGTGGACACCTTCCGCTGCTACCTGATGTTCCTGGGCCCCTGGGAGCAGGGTGGCCCCTACACCTTCCAGGGGATATCCGGCGTCTGGCGCTGGCTCAACCGCGTCTGGACGCTGGCCCTGGACGAACCGCCGAAGGACGAGACCGCCGACCCCATGCCCCTGCGCCGCCTCACGCATCGCACCATCAAGCGGGCCACCGAGGATATGGAGAGCTTCCGCTTCAACACCATGATCGCCGCCCTCATGGAGATGACCAACGCCCTGCAGCGGGCCCGCCAGGCTGGCCCCGTCCACCCCGGGGCCTGGGAGGAGGCGGTGGACTCCCTCGTCCTGATGCTGGCCCCCCTGGCCCCTCACATCGCCGAGGAGCTGTGGGAGCGGCGAGGCCGCCCCTACAGCGTCCACCAGCAGTCCTGGCCCACCTACGACGCTGAGCTGGCCCGGCCGGAGGAGATAACCCTGGTAGTCCAGGTGAACGGCAAGGTGCGGGACAAGCTCCAGGTGCCGGCCGACATCGGCGAGGAGGAGGCGAAGGAGCTGGCCCTCAGGAGCCCCAAGGTCCAGGGCTCCATAGACAACCGGACCATCGAGCGCATCATCTACGTCCCCGGCCGCCTGGTGAACGTGGTGGTGAAGTAGGAGGATGCCCACCGTCCGGGTCCGCCGTCTCATACCTGCCCCGCGGGAGGCGGTCTGGGCGGTCGTCTCAGACCTGGCCAGCGCTCCCCGCTGGAACCGGGCCTGGCGACGGGTGGAGGTGGTGGGGGAGGCCGGCGTCGGCGCCGTGTTGCGGGCGGAGGCCGAGGACGGCCAGACGGGCGAGTTCGAGGTGGCGGCCTGGGAGCCGCCTGAGCGCATCGTCTTCGTCCCCCGTCGGGGCGGCCCGGAGGAGGGCAGCTCCTGGCTCCTGCTGGAGGCTCAGAGCCTCCGTCTCTTGGCGAGGGCGGAAGGGGCCACCGTGGTGGTGATGGAGGCCCGCGCCCGCACCCGCGGGCTGCGGGGGCTGGTGGCGGGCTGGCTCCTCTGGCCGGGCTACCAGCGTCAGGGGCTGGAGGCGGCGCTGGAGCACCTGGCCGCCCTCTTCCCCGGGAGCGCCCCCTAGCCGGGGCGGCCCTGCCGCATCTCCAGGGCCTGGATGCCGCGCCGCACCTGCTCCAGGAGGTGCGTCAGTTGCTCCTCCAGCCGCTCCAGGGCCTGGAGGGCGTAGGCGTCGGCCTCCTCCACCTGCTGGCGGGCCAGAGCCTCGGCCTCGTCCAGGCGGAGGCGGGCCTGGGCCTCCGCCTCCCGGAGGAGGGAGTTGGCCCGCTCCTGGGCCTCTCTGGCCATCTCCTGGGCCCGCTCTTCGGCGGCCCGCACCAGCTCCGACTCGCTGAGGCGTCGCTCCGCCTCCTCCTGGGCGCGGGAGAGGAGACGGGCCGCCTCCTCGCGGGCCTGGGCCAGCAGCTCTTCCCGCTGCTCCAGCACCTCCGCCGCCTGGTAGACCTCGGCGGGGAGGGCCACCCGCAGGCGGTCCACCAGGTCCAGCAGCCGCTGGCGGGGCATCACCACGCCGCCGCCCACGGGGAGACGCCGCCCCTCGGCGATCATCTCCTCCAGCCGGTCTATCAGGTGCAGGACGTCGATGGTCGCCTCCTAGGGCCTGCCGAACTTGCGACGCAGCGCCTCCGCCACGTGGGGAGGCACGAGGGCCGAGACATCGTAGCCCAGACTGGCCACCTCCCGTATGCGCTGGCCGCTGACGAAGAGATGCTCCAGGCTGGTCATGAGGAAGACGGACTCCAGCTCCGGCGCCATCTTCTTGTTCATGAGGGCCATGCTGAACTCCGCCTCGAAATCGGTCACCGCCCGGATCCCCCGCACCAGCACCTGCGCCCCCTTGAGGCGGGCGAACTCCACCGTGAGCCCCTGGAAGGCCTCCACCTCCACGTTGGGCATCTCCGCCACCGCCTGGCGGAAGAGGGAGACCCGCTCCTCGGTGGAGAAGAGGCAGCTCTGGGGCGGCAGGTCGTAGACGGCCACCACCAGCCGCTCGAACAGGGCCGCCGCCCGCCGCGTTATGTCCAGGTGACCGTTGGTCACCGGGTCGAAGCGGCCGGGGTATATAGCGATGACCAAGCTACACCTCCTATCGGTACAGGGATACGGCGCTGTCGCCGTGCCGAAGGGTCTTGGTCAGACGCAAGGGCCCGATGAGGGACGGGGGCGACTGGCGGCTGCGATGCTCCAGGGCGAGGACGGTCCGCCCCGGCTCCACCAGGGTGGAGCGGGCCAGCCGCTCCAGGACGGCGAGGGCGGAGGGGTCGTCGTAGGGCGGGTCGGCCAGCACCAGGGTGTAGGGGCCCTTCAGCCGGGGGAGGGCCCTCTCCGCGGCGCTGCAGTGGACGGCCGCCCGCCCGGCCAGGCCGGCCCGTCGCAGGTTCTCGCGGATGGCGGCGCAGGCGGCCGGGCTCCGCTCCACGAAGTCGCACCAGGCGGCACCGCGGCTCAGGGCCTCGATCCCCAGAGCGCCGCTGCCGGCGTAGAGGTCGAGGACGCGGCCCATGTCGACGCCCGTGGCTTCCAGAGAGGAGAAGAGGGCGGCCCGGGTGCGGCTGGAGGTGGGGCGAGTACCCCGTCCCCAGGGGCCGGTGAGGCGTCTCCCTTTGGCCTGTCCGGATATGATCCTCATCCTCGCTCCCCTCCTCCACGCTAGCTGTTGGCCGCTGGTCGCACGGTCACCCTGGCGAGGCCCTGCGCGCACGCCTGTCGCCCGTCGAAGCTGCCGCAGGCCTCGGCGAAGTTGGGGTAGCTCCCCGGTTTATCGTAGCGAGCGGAGGCTGGCACGCTACAGCGCTGCCCCGGTGCCAGGGACGGGGCGCAGGCGGTCTCCGACAGGCCGATGCCGGGGTCGCGGACGACGACGCTGGTCAGGGTGACGCTGCCACGGTTGGTGACGACGATGGCGAAGGTGACATCGAGGGGGGCCGGGCCGCTCTCGGGCGAGGCCGTCTTGCGCACCTCCAGGGCCATGGTGGGGGTGGAGGTGGGCGTCGGCGTCGGCGTGGGCGTGGGCGTTGGAGTCGGGGTGGGTGTAGGGGTAGGGGTAGGGGTAGGAGTGGGGGTGGGCGGGATGCGCACCTGGAAGCTGAGGCGCCGCCCGAAGCGGGCCACGCCGTCGCTTATCACCAGCTCCAGGGTGTGCTCCCCTGCCCGGGCGGGGGCCGTCCAGACGGTGCGGGGGCCGCTGGACGGCTCCAGGTCCCCCTCGCTGGCCTGCCAGCGGGGGAGGAGGGCCTCCCCGTTGGGGCGCTGGAGGGTGGGACCGCGGCCCTCCCGCAGGGAGCGCAGGAGCGGCCACAGGTCGGCTGTGTCGGCCTCGGCCGAGGCGTCGGCCAGGACGACGCCCCCCAGGCCGTAGGCGGTCACTATCTCCGCCCGGAAGGCAGCGCTGAAGAGGTTCTCCACGAAGACCATGTCGTCGCCCTGGCCGCCCACGTTGAAGACGACGGAGGCGGCCTCATCGTTCCAGTGTAAGCCCTCGCCGGCCAGATTGGGGGCCTCCAGGGAGACCTGGTCGCCGGGGCGGAGGGTGCCGCTGGCGCTGACCTGCAGCTCCAGGGCCAGGCGCATGGCCTGCTGGTAACCTATGGCCTCCGCCTGATTGCCCTGGCGGCGCACACTGTAGGGGTTGAGGACGAGGTAGAGCTTCTCCCGGGGCACGCTCTCGGTGGCGAGTTGCAGCGCGCGCGGCATCTCCTGCCAGTAGGCGAGGGGGTCCAGCACGGGGAGGAGACGCACCATGTCCGCCGCCTCTCCCAGGCGGCGCCAGTCATAGGCAGGGGAAGAGGTGGGCGCGGCCAGGGTGAGGCTGAGCTTGCGTCCCCGCTCGTGCAGCGCCTCCGCCAGCTCCGACACCATCTCCAGGAAGGCGTCCCCGTTCTGGGGGGCCACCTCCGGGTACTCCAGGTCTATGCCGTCGAAATCGCCCTGCTCCACCAGGCGCAGGACGGCCTGGACGTGGGCGCGGCGCTTGGCCTCGTCGGCCAGGATGGCGTTGACGGCCCGAGCGCCCTCCGGCGTGCTGCCGACGACGGTAGGCAGCACCTCCTGCCCTTCCCTGGGCTCTAGCCTGGTGGCCTGGCCCTCCAGGGAGCCGTCCTCCCGCGGCCGGTAGTCCCGGGGGCTGAGGACGTCCGCCACCTCCCGCCCGGTCTCGTGGAGGGAGGCGCCGCTGGGCAGGGAGGCCACAACCCGCACCTGGGCCTGCCTGGCCAGCACCGCCAGGTTCTGGGGGATGGGCGAGAACTCGCCGCAGGCCACCTGGGGGCTGGCCGGCGGCGAAGAGCTGGCCTGACAGCCCGGCTCTTTGAAGTCCTCCGCCGAGACCAGGACCACGTCCTGGAGCCGCTGCCAGCGTCCGTCCACGTAGGTGTAGAAGGCGAGGCTGCTGGCGTCGGCGTAGGTGCCCTGCAAGGGGAGCCCCAGCTTCACCGGGCCCGGGGGCTCCGTCTCAACCTCGAAGGTGAGGAAGTCGTGGCTGGCCAGCACCAGCCCGGGGGGCAGCGGCGGCAGCTCGGCGGCGCGGGCCTTGATCCCCTTGGCCACCTCGGTGGCCTCCTCGCCCGCGCCGGGGCGCAGCAAACAAGAGGCAGCCACCGCCCCCACGAGAGCGACGACGATGATGGCCAGAAAGCCTACGATGATGAGGGGGGCGGGGTCGCGCCCCTGGTCGCCCGGAGCGGCGCGGGGGCCAGGCGCTCCACGGAGGGCCGGGCCAGGGGGAGGTTGTCGCCGGGCCGGGGCCAGGGGCCGGTCCGGAGGCCTGCGGGGCGGGCGATAGGGGCGACGCGGCTCCATCATCAGCGGCCGGAAGCGGCCGGGCCGTAGCGATGCCCTAGTCAGTTATGTCCTGCGGGATTGTATCACAGCCCTGGCACAGGGAGAAGGGACGCCCCGCCGCCCCGCCCTGTGAAGGCCGCGGCGGCGTATGATAATATGCTCCAGAGGGCACCACACTACGCCCGGAGGTATCTCCACCATGACGAGCAGGCCGTCCAGCTCTATCCGCAACGTGGCCCTCATCGGTCACGGCGGCACCGGCAAGACCTCCCTGGCGGAGGCCTTGCTCTTCAGGGCCGGCGCCATCTCCCGCCTGGGGCGGGTGGAGGACGGCACCACCACCTCCGACTGGGACCCCGAGGAGCAGCGACGCCAGTTCAGCATCAACCTCTCCATCCTGCCCCTGGAGTGGGAGGGCCACAAGGTCAACCTCATCGACACCCCTGGCTACCCGGACTTCCTGGGAGAGGTCATCTGCGGCCTGCGGGCCGCCGACGCCGCCCTGGTGGTCATCGACGTCACCTCTGGCGTGCAGGTGGGCACCGAGCTCACCTGGCGCCTGGCCGATGAGCGCCGCCTCCCCCGCGCCGTGTTTCTCAGCCGGATGGACCGGGAGAACGCCGACTTCGCCTCTGCCCTGGCCCAGGTGCAACAGGTGTGGGGGCAGCACTGCCTCCCCCTGCAGCTCCCCATCGGCTCCCAGCAGGACTTCCAGGGAGTGGTGGACCTCCTCTCCATGCGGGCCTACCTGGGCGACAAGGACCAGGAGGCCGATATCCCCGCCGCCCTCCAGGAGGAGGCCCAGTCCTACCGGGAGAAGCTGGTGGAGGCCGCCGCCGAGTCCGATGACGAACTCCTGGCCCGCTACCTGGAGGGGGAGGAGCTCACGGCGGAGGAGATAGTGGCCGGGCTGCGACGGGCCATCCTGGCTGGCTCCCTGGTGCCCGTCCTGGTGGGCTCCTGCACCCGGCTCCTGGGCATGGGGCCGCTCCTCTCCGCCATCTGCCGTCTCTTCCCCTCCCCCGCTGAACTCCCCTGCTCCACCGAGGAGGGGGAAGAGCTGGTGGCCGACCCCGACGGCCCCCTGGCGGCCCTGGTCTTCAAGACGACGGCCGATCCCTACGTGGGCCGTCTGAGCTACTTCCGCGTCTTCTCAGGCACCCTGCGGGCCGATTCCCAGGTCTGGAACCCCCGCAAGCAGGCCCTGGAGCGCATCGGCCCTGTCTACCAGGTGCGGGGCAAGGGCCAGGCCCAGGTCCCCCAGGTGACGGCCGGCGACCTGGGCGCCGTGGCCAAGCTCACCGAGACCGTCACCGGCGATACCCTGAGCAGCCGTGAGCGGCCCCTCGTCCTGCCGGGCATCGTCTTCCCGGAGCCGGCCTTCAGCGCCGCCATTCACCCCAAGGGGAAGGCAGACCTGGACAAGATGAGCTCCGCCCTCCAGCGTATCGTGGACGAGGACCCCAGCCTGCGCCTGGAGCGCAACCCGGACACCGGAGAGACCCTTCTCTCCGGCCTGGGGGACGCCCACGTGGAGGTGGCCCTGGAGAAGATCAAGCGTAAGTTCGGCGTGGAGCTCGAGATGGCGGTGCCCCGCGTCCCCTACCGGGAGACCATCATGGCCCAGTCCACCGCCGAGTACACCCACAAGAAGCAGACGGGCGGCCACGGCCAGTACGCCCGTGTCGCCATACGGCTGGAGCCGCTGCCGCGGGGTGCCGGCTTCGAGTTCGTGGACCAGATAGTGGGCGGTGCCATACCCAAGCAGTTCATCCCCTCCGTGGAGAAGGGCGTCCAGGAGGCGATGCAGGAGGGCGTCCTGGCCCACTACCCCTTGACGGACCTGCGCGTCGTCCTCTTCGATGGCAAGGACCACCCGGTGGACTCCTCGGACATCGCCTTCAAGATCGCCGCCGCTCACGCCCTGCGCAAGGGCGCCCTGGACGCTCGCCCGGTGCTCCTGGAGCCCATCATGCGCATGCGCATCACCGTGCCCGACGCCAACACCGGCGACATCATCAGCGACCTGAACAGCAAGCGGGCGCGGGTGCTGGGGATGAGCCCGGCCGGGCCGGGCCTCACCACGGTGGAGGCGCTGGCCCCCCTGGCGGAGGTCCAGCGCTACGCCGCCGACCTCCGCTCTCTCACCCAGGGGCGGGGCTACTACACCATGAGCTTCGACCACTACGAGGAGGTGCCGGCCCACATCGCCCAGCGCATCATCGAGCAGGCGCAGCGGGAACGGGAGGCCCAGCGGGCCTAGCCGCGATCAGGCAGTAGGCTCGACAGACGAGCTGGTGCCGGGTCAGCTCTGACGGGATGTCGCTGGCGCTGGCGGACGGGGCGGACGCCCGGCTGCGCATGAGGTGACGCGTCGGCCGCCGGGCCGGCCGACGCTGGGGAGATAGCTTCCTAGCCGCCCTGCTCCGTGGAGAGGACGTCAGCGTCGGCTATCTTCCACTCGTTGCCCAGCTTGCGCCAGACCAGGCGGGCGGTGAAGTTGGTGGGCCCCAGGTACCTGACCTGGCTGACCCAGTCTTCCCCCTCCTGGCCCACGCTCTGCACCTCGTAGCCCTGGATCTGGACGGCCATGCCGGCGCCGGCGGCTGCCTGCAGCTTTACCATCGCCTCCGGGGTCAGGTCGTTCATGAGCTGGCCGATGTCCATGGTGACGACGGCCTGGGAGAAGCGGTGCACCGCCTTCTCTACCTCTTCCTGGCTCACGCTCGCCTCCTGTCGGTAGCTGTCTCTCCCATCGGGCCAATATAGAAAGCGCTTTCCCTTGTGTCAATCGTATAAACGTCAGGCGCTGGGGCTACCCGGCGGCCGGAAAAGTGCTATAATCTCGGCCACATAAAGAGATTTAGCAGGATTCAGGAAGGGGTGACCCCTATGGAGCGGTGGTTGCTGCTGGCAGCTGCCCTGTGCCTCCTCGTCGCCGCCGCTTGCGGGGGCGGCGGCGACGGCCAGGACGAATCGGTGACGGTGGACGGAGAGGTGCTCACCAGGAAGCAGTTCGAGCAGGTGAAGGAGATGGGGGCCGGCGTCCTGGACGCCATGGCCCGCCAGGACTGGGGCGACCTGTACGAGCATATGGACCGGGACACGCGCTCCGTCTGCTCCCGCCAGCACTTCGAGGGGGCGTGGCGGGACGCCTTCGAGCGGGCCCGTCAGAACCTGGGCGATGACTGGTGGGAGGAGCCCCGCGCCCTCCTGATCCAGGCGGTGGCCGCCATTAAGGCCATCACCTGGGAGGAGGTGAAGGCCGATCCCGTCCGCGTCCAGCGTCGGCTGGACAACCTCTCCCGGGGCCTCTTCGGCCCCAGCCAGGACGCCGGCCGGCAGGGCGTCTTCGAGGACGTGGTCTACGAGGACGGCAAGGCCCGCCTCCACAAGCCTCACACCTGTCAGGGGCCGCCCCAGACCTAGCCCTCATGGCCTGGTCGGCGGCGGGATCGCGCCGCCTGACCGGCGGCGGTCTGGCGGCCGGTGGCGGGAACGTATTGTCACGGGCCATCGCCCTGCCTACACTGTAGGCAAGCTGTGCCCCGGCGGGCGCGGGTCGTGAGAGCTATGGAGATCATCCGGGAGCCTCGAGTCTACCTGGTAGGCCGTCAAACGGTGGACGACGCCGCCATCGAGCGCTTCCTTCAGGACTACGGCCTCTCTTGGCAGACGGACACGGAGGTGGGGGCGGAACGGCTGGTGGAGGCGGGAGGCCGCGTCTGCTACCTCTCCTTCGGCAA
>DAOTWZ010000039.1:0-14537 GCA_034435615.1 Dehalococcoidia bacterium | reverse complement strand
GTGCTCGTGCGCCCGATGCAGCCCGGCGAGGGGCCGCGAGTGCAGCGTTTTCTTCAGGCCCTGCCGGAGGAAGAGAGGCTCCTCCAGGAGGGGCGGCTCCTTTTGACCAGAGAGCGCAGCGAGGCGCCCGGGGAGGGCGCTCTCGCTCTCCTCGCTCTCGACGGCGAGGAGACGGTGGGGGTGGCCTCCCTCGTGCGGCGGCCGGGGCGCGCCCGCGCCCACGTGGGCGACATCGGCGTGGCCGTGGCGCCTGCCTACCGGCACCGGGGGCTAGGCTCCGCCCTGTTACGCGAGCTGTGCGAGGCTGCCAGCACCCTGGGGCTGGAGAAGCTCCTCTACGAGGCGGTGGCCGACCTGGAGGCGGACGCCATCCGGGCCGCCGAATGGGCCGGTTTCATGCGCCTCTGCATCCTGGAGGGTGGCGCCCGCGACCCTCAGGGCCGCCCCCACGACGTGGTCATCATGGCGCTCCCCATGTCGCGCTGGCGTCAGTGGACCAGGTTCTGAACTGGTGCGCCCCCCATCTCTCTCGCTATCTTCAGGAACCAGGTCCTGCAGTCCTCCATGCATTCATTGACGGGCTATGATCATGCCCTCCATCTGCTGGGGGTGGACGGTGCACATGAAGTGATACTCTCCGGGGGCCAGGTTGAGCTGCAGTTGCTCCTCGCAAGGGGCTGTGCAGATGTCCGTCTTGGCCACTAGCTGGGTATGGGCGGCGTCCCTGTAGACGGCGAAGTCGTGCGGCACGCCGGTGTCCTCGTTGACGAACCGCACCGTCACGGGCTGGCCGGCGCTCAGCGTCAGGCTATCCCTGTCATACTTCAGGGTCTTGACCGCCCTGATGGTCGCTGCCGATTGGGCCGTTTCGGCGGGAGTCGAAGTGGCCCCGGGCGAGGCCGTGCCGCCGCCGGCGCAAGCGAGGGTGACGACGGCGGCGGCCGCCACGAGCCCTGCGATGAACAGACGCACCATAATGACACCCCGCCTCTTGGGGGCGCTAGGGACTTGGCGGCTATTCCGCGCCCCCGTTCACCCTCACCGTACTGGTCGTGACGTCCCTGAGATAGTGCCATTGGTCACCATTCTCTGGGACGTTAGGCCCTGGCGAGCGGGCAACCCGTAAGCTATGCTCGCCCAGACAGGTGCGGAGGCTGTTTCGCCATCGTAGCCTTGGCGGGTAGCAGAGAGGCTATCGAGAGGGGGTGGGAGGACGCACTGTCCGATGCCCGATGGAGCGGCTACCGCCAGCGAGTGAGCGCATGTCGCCCGGCGTAAGCATCATCTCAGACAGGGAGAGATAGCGATGACCGAGGAGCACGTCCCCGAATATCTCAAGGAGCACGCCCTGCGGGGTGAACACCTTATCTTCCGGATCCCCCAGCACATCGCCGAACTGAGGCAGTCCCTGGGCCAGGACCAGCAACGCCGTGGCCTCCCTCTGCTCAAGCAGGAGGGGCTCAGCGTGGTGCTGACGGTGATCAGGGCTGGTGGCCGCATCGCAGAGCACGACACGGCCGGCACCACCCTGGTGCAGGTGCTCGACGGGAAGGTCCGGCTGACGGCGGGCGACGCCGTCTGGGAACTGGGCCCTGGCGACCTGGCCTCGATAGGTCCGGGGGTGTCCCATCAGATAGAAGGGCTTGAAGACGCCGCTATCATGGTCACCGTGGCCATGTCCCAGCGGCAATAACCGGTGCCCCGTGGGTGGCCGAGCGGGCGTAGCGCCCCGCCAGGACTCGGGGAGCGTGTCCCCCTTCGTGCAGATAGTCCCGACGCCCCCTGTCAGGTCTCCCCTGACCTCACCTTGACTTTATTCCCTTCGCAATCAGGACTTTCAGCATCCTTAAGGCGTGACCTGCAGCCCTGTCCGCCATCTCCCTCCCTGCGCGGCAATAGAGACGGAGACCCGAGCCCGCACGGAGGGAGTCAAGATGAACGCTCCGAACGCGCTGAGAGGGCCAAAGTGGGAGCTGGACCTGCTGACGGCGCTGGCGAGCTTGCTGGCCCTGGCGGTGCTGGCAGTGGGGGTGCTGAGCTGGACGACCGCCTCCTCTGGCGATGGGGGCACCACCGCCCCCTCGGCGTCGCCGCCGGTGGCGGCAGGGCCGGCCCGGGCCGACGCTGTGGACGTGGCCCGCGACGCCAGCGACCTGCCGCCACCCATCGGCCCCCGGGCACCCCAGCACGTGGTGGTGGATCTGGAGACCAAAGAGGTGGTGGGGAAGCTGGCTGACGGCGTCACCTTCACCTACTGGACATTCAACGGCCAGGTGCCTGGCCCCTTCATTCGTGTGCGGGTGGGGGACACGGTGACCGTCCGCCTGCACAACGCCTCCGATTCCACGATGGTGCACAGCATCGACCTGCACGCTGTGACGGGCCCCGGCGGGGGCGCCGTCTATACTCAGGCCCAGCCAGGGGAGACCAATGAGTTCACCTTCAAGGCGCTGAACCCGGGCCTCTACGTCTACCACTGCGCCACGCCGCCGGTGGCCCTGCACATCGCCAACGGCATGTACGGGCTGATCCTGGTGGAGCCAGAGGGTGGCCTGCCCCCGGTGGACCGTGAGTTCTACGTCATGCAGGGCGAGCTCTACAGCAACGTCCCCTATGGGGAGAAGGGACATGTGGAGCATGACACGGCCAGGCTGCTGGCGGAGGCCCCCGAGTACTACGTCTTCAACGGCCAGGTGGGGGCGCTGACGGAGCTCCACCCCCTGCGGGCCCAGGTGGGGGAGCGGGTGCGCATCTTCTTCGGAGTGGGCGGGCCCAACGCCGTCTCCTCCTTCCACATCATCGGCGAGATCTTCGACCGGGTGTACGACCAGGCCTCCCTGACGGCCCCCGCTCTGACGGACGTGCAGACGACTCTGGTCCCGGCGGGAGGGGCCACGGTGGTAGAGTTGGGGCTGCAGGTGCCGGGGCGCTACATCCTGGTGGACCACTCTCTGTCGCGGCTGATGCGCAACCTGGCTGGCTACCTGGAGGTGACGGGGCCCGAAAACCCGGAGGTCATCCAGGGGCAGGTCAGCCAGGGCAGCGGCCACTGATGGCAGACCTACCAGCCGCCCTGCTGACAGGCACCCACCAGGGGTCCAACCTCCCCCAGGCCGGGCGGCCGTATACCTTGGGCGGGGCCTGTGCTATAATTCGCAAGCTGGTATGACTCTCCTGCTGCTCCTGTCCAGCCGGCCCCTCGTCGGCAAGACTACCGTGGCCACTGCTCTGGCGCTGGCCCTCCGCCAGCGAGGTCAGAGGGCAGGCCTGCTCCGCCTCCCGGGCGACGAAGGGGCCGCCAGCGACGCCGAGCTATTCGCTCGCCTGGGGCTGGCGGCGAGCGGCGACGCCCGGCAGCCGCTGGAGCTGCCCGCCGCCGTCCAGCGAGGGGCCTCCCTGGACATCCTCATTGTCGAGGCGCCGGCCGGGGAGCTGCCGGCGGAGTGGCAGTCCCTGGGGGCCCGGGCTATCCTGGTGGCCCGCTACCCGGAGCTGACGGAAGGCTCCCTCGCCTCCCTGTCGCAGGCGCTGGGGGAGGCTTTCCTGGGCACCGTAGCCACCTGCGTGCCCCGTCGTCGGCAAGAGCAGGCCCGTCAGTCCCTGGAGGAGGCTGGCCTGCGCCCTCTGGCCCTGCTGGTCGAGGACAGGACCCTCGCCTCTCCCACCCTGGACCAGTTGGCGGAGGCCCTGGAAGCGGAGACCCTCTTCGCCGAGCGCCACCGGGACGATGTCCTGGACCGGGTCTACATCTCCTCCATCGCCGCCGACCCCGGCCAGGGCTACTTCAGTCGCCTCGACCCGAAGGCCGTCATCGTCCGCAGCGATAAACCAGACCACCAGCTGGCAGCCCTGAACGTGGGCGTCCCCTGCCTCATCATTAGCGGTGACCTGCCCGTCCTCTCCTACGTGCTCCAGCGGGCGGAGGAGGACGAGGTGCCTCTCCTCCTGACCCGGCTGGAGACCGTGGACGTGGCGCGGCGGCTGGAGGAGCTCATCGGCGCCGTGCGGCTGGCAGGTGACGAGAAGGCGAGGCGAGCGGCCCAGCTCCTGAGCGCCACCGTCCCGCCGGAGACGCTGCTCTCCCTGGCCGGAGCGGCTGGCTAAAGTCCTCTATCAGAGCTGGGGCCCGGCGGCGTTGCCCTCCGCCGGCTCTTCCGTGCCCGACTCCGTCCCCTGGGAGCGACTGCTGGCGCGGCCCCGGGAGCGGCCAGCGGTGCTGGGGGCCGTCCCCGCCACCGGCTCCGCTGTCCGCGGCTCCGGGGCCACTTCCTGGACGGGCACGCTGACAGCCCGCGGCCCCCTGGGTGTGCCGCAGTAGGGGCAGATGCTCCAGTAGAGGCTCAGGAGACGCTCGCAGCTACGGCACGGCTCCCTGAGGTGGGCCTGGCAGTAAGGGCAGAAGAGGAAGTCTTTCTGCACAGGCTGCTGGCACTGGGCGCAGAGGGCCCCCTCCCCCACCTCCGCCAGCAACGCCTCTTGCTCTAGAGAGCGGGCGTAGGCCTCCTCCAGGGTCTCCCGCGGGCGGAGGAGAAGGTAGAGCAGGAGGCCGGGCACGTTCATGCCCGGGAAGAACATGAGCACCAGGAAGACCGCCAGCACCTGCACCGTCAGGTCGCGGCTGCGGGAGCGCACGTCCCGGTAGGTCCAGGCGACGATGCCGAGCCAGAGGAAGAGCAGCCACAGGCCGCCCAGGAGGGCGCCGAGAAAGATAGCTGCGTTGCGGTCCATTACTCTCGCTCTCTCTCCAGCGGCAAATCGTTGTCATTATATCATGGCCGTCTCAGACGGCACTACGCTTCTCCCCTTGGCCACGGTCAGCGGCCGGTCATACACTGGCCTGTGGAGGCCTCCATGAAGGAAGAGAGACAGGAACGCCGGCGCGTTACCCTCTCCCTGGAGGATATCGCCTTCCGCGGCGCCGCCATCGGCCGGGAGGAAGGACGGATCGTCTTCGTCGACTTCGGCATCCCTGGCGAGGAGGTGATGGCGGAGATAGAGAAGAAGAAGCGGGACTACGCCCTGGGCCGGGTCACAGAGGTGCTGCGGCCCTCCCCCTGGCGGGTGGAGCCACCCTGCCCCTACTTCGGCGTCTGCGGCGGCTGTCAGTGGCAGCACATCGCCTACGAGAAGCAACTGGAGCTGAAGCAACACATAGTGCGGGAGCAGCTACGGCGCATCGGCAAGTTCGAGGAGCCGCCGGTCTCCCCCACGGTGGGAGCACCGGAGCCCTATGGCTACCGGAACCACGCCCGCTTCTCCCTGGACAGGGAGGGGAACCTGGGGTTCGTCTCCCGGCCGGGGCACGGCTACGTCTTCCTGCGCATAGACCGCTGTCTCCTCATGCACCCCTGGATCAACGAGGCGCTGGCCCGCCTCCAGGGCAAGGTCCGGGGGGTCCATCAGGTGGCCATCCGCTACGGTGTCAACACCGGCCAGGTCCTCATCCATCCCGATCTCCGCCACGTGGAGCCCTCCCTCCCCTCCGGTCAGAGCTTCTACGAGGAGGAGCTGCTGGGCCGGCGCTTCCGCATCTCCGGCGCCTCCTTCTTCCAGACCAACACCCGCCAGGCGGAGCGGCTGGTGGAGCTGGTACGGGAGAGGCTTTCCCTCACCGGCGAGGAGGTGCTGGCCGATGCCTATGCCGGGGTGGGCACCTTCGCCGTCCTGCTGGCGCCCTACGTCCGACGGGTCATAGCCATCGAGGAGTCGGCGGCGGCGGTGGAGGACGCCCTGCACAACCTGCTGGGCATCGGTAACGTCCTCTACCGCCGGGGCAAGGTGGAGGAGGTGCTCCCGGAGCTGGGGGTGAGGCCGGACGTCCTCATCCTGGACCCGCCGCGGGTAGGCTGCCACCCGCGGGCGCTGCAAGGGGTGCTGAAGCTGGGGCCGAGGCGCGTCGTCTACGTCTCCTGCGACCCCACGACGCTGGCCCGCGACCTGCGCCAGCTCTGCGATGGCGGCTACCGCTTGCTGGACGTGACGCCCCTGGACATGTTCCCGCAGACCTATCACATAGAGTGCGTGGCCACCCTGGAGCGGGAATGAGGGAGCGCCCCGCCCTGGTGCTGGCCTCGGCCTCGCCGCGGCGGCGCTGGCTCCTCTCACGTCTGGGCCTGGACTTCATCGCTGTGGGCCCGGGACTGGAGGAGGAGCTGCCGCCGCGGGCGCCCCATCCGGAACGGCTCGCCCGACGGCTGGCCCGCGCCAAGGCCCTGGCGGTGGCCGGGCGCTACCCGGGCTGCCCCGTCCTGGCAGCCGATACCATCGTCGTCCAGCGAGGTCAGCCCCTGGCCAAGCCCCGGGATGCTCAGGAGGCGACGGCGATGCTGCAGCGGCTGCGGGGCCGCTGGCACCGCGTCGTCACCGCGGTGGCGCTGGCGCGGGGGCGAAGGCTCCTCCTGGGGCACGCCATCACCCGCGTCCTCATGCGTCGCTACGGGGAGGAGGAGATAGCGGCCTACGTGGCCACCGGGATGCCCTTGGACAGGGCCGGCGCCTACGGCATCCAGGACGAGCCCTTCCTGCCCGTGGCCGCCTATGAGGGCTGCTACTGCAACGTGGTGGGCCTCTCGCTGGCGGTGGTCATCCGCCTGCTGGCCCGGGCGGGCCTGGCGGCGCCGGAGCCTACGCCGGACCGGCTGCTGCCCCAGTGCCTCTCCTGTCCTCTCCTGGGCGACCGTTGAGCGGGCGCCGCCGCCTATGCCGTGGGCGGGACGCCGCGGTATCCTCATATCCAGCATGACCGTGACGGACCCTATTCTGTCGGGGCTGAACCCGGCCCAGCGGGAGGCGGTCACCCACACCGAAGGGCCGCTGCTGATCATAGCCGGCCCGGGGTCGGGGAAGACGCGCGTCATCGCCCACCGAATCGCCTACCTGGTGGCCCATCGCGGCGTGCGCCCCTACCGCATACTGGCCGTCACCTTCACCAACAAGGCAGCGCGGGAGATGCGGGAGCGAGTGCTGGGGCTGGTGGGGGAGTCGCTGGGGACGGAGATGAGCATCGGCACCTTCCACTCCCTGTGCGCCCGCATCCTGCGAGTGGAGGGGGAGCGCATCGGCGTCCCCCGCAACTTCGCCATCTACGACGAGGACGACCAGACGGCGGCGGTGAAGCAGGCGCTGCAGGAGCTGGACCTGGACCCCAAGCGGTTCTCCCCTGGCTCCGTGCTGGCGGCCATCTCCCGGGCCAAGAGCGAGCTGCGGACGCCCCAGAACGTGGCCGCCCTGGCCCAGGACTACTATCAGGAGGTAGCGGCCCGCGTCTACGAGCGCTATCAGAGGCTGCTGGAGGAGAACGGCGCCCTGGACTTCGATGACCTGCTGACGAAGACGGTCCAGCTCTTCCAGGAGCACGAGAGCGTCCTGGCCAAGTACGCCGAGCGCTTCCTCTACCAGCACGTGGACGAGTTCCAGGACACGAACGTGGCCCAGTATGTCCTGGTGCGGCTGCTGGCGGGGCGGCACCGCAACATCTGCGTGGTGGGCGACCCCGACCAGTCCATCTACACCTGGCGGGCGGCCGACATCCGCAACATCCTGGGCTTCGAGCACGACTTCCCGGAGGCCAAGGTGGTCCTTCTGGAGCAGAACTATCGCTCCACCCAGACCATCCTGGACTGCGCCCAGCGCGTCATCGTGGTGAACAAGCAGCGGAAGGAGAAGCGGCTGTGGACGGAGGCGGGGCCTGGCCACCCCGTCTTCCTCTACGAGGGGTACGACGAGGTGGAGGAGGCGTCCTTCGTGGCGGCGGAGATAGAGCGGCTGGTGCGGGAGGAGGGATGCTCGCCCCGCGACTGCGCCGTCATGTACCGCACCAACGCCCAGTCGCGCCCGCTGGAGGAGGCGCTGGTGCGGCGGGGCATCCCCTATCGGCTGGTGGGGGGGACGCGCTTCTACGAGCGACGAGAGGTGAAGGACCTGCTGGCCTACCTGCGGCTGGTCCACAACCCCTTCGACTCGCTGGCCCTGCTGCGGGTGCTGAACGTGCCGCCGCGGGGCATCGGCGAGCGGACGGTGGCGGAGCTGCAGCGGTGGGCCCGGGAGCAGGGGCTACCCCTCTACTCGGCCCTGCAGGTGCTGGCGGAGCAGGAGCGGGACGTCCCCTCGGCGGAGGGGCTGGCTGCGCCGCGCCACGGCTTCCAGCGCCGGACCGTGGGCGCCCTGCTGCGCTTTCTGGGCCTGCTGAACGAGCTCATCGCCCTGGCGCCCCACTCCTCCCTGGGCCAGCTCCTGGACACCGTCATCGAGCGGACGGGCTACCAGGCCTACATCCTCTCGGAGCGACAGGGGGAGGAACGCTGGGAGAACGTGCAGGAGCTGCGGGCGGTGGCCGCCCAGTACGACGAGCTGCGGCTGGAGGAGGCGCTGACCGCCCTCCTGGAGGACGTGGCCCTCATCACCAGCGTGGACGAGTACGACGAGCGGGCCAACGCCGTCACCCTCATCACTCTGCATGCCGCCAAGGGGCTGGAGTTCCCGGTGGTCTTCATCGTGGGGATGGAGGAGGGGCTGCTGCCCCACGCCCGCTCCTTCGACGACCCGGCCCAGATGGAGGAGGAGCGGCGCCTCTGCTACGTGGGGATGACGCGGGCCAAGGAGCGGCTCTACCTGGTGCGGGCCTTCCGCCGCTCCTTCTCGGGGCCCCACCCGCCCTCCCGCTTCCTGAACGACCTGCCGCCCCACCTGACGGCGACGGTGGAGACACCCCGGCCGCCGCTCCTCTACGGCCCTCCCCGGCCGGTGCCAGCCCGCCAGGAGGCGCCGAGGGGGAGCTTCCGGGCGGGCGACCTGGTGAGGCACCCCCAGTTCGGGGAGGGGGTGGTGGTCTCCTGCGCCCCCTCTGGCGAGGACGAGATTGTGACGGTGGCCTTCAAGGGAGCGGCCGGCATCAAGAAGCTCCTCCTCTCCTTCGCCCCGCTGGAGCGCCTGGGGCCCAGCGACAGCTGAAAGGGGGCCGCCGCCTTGAACGGCCGGTGGCCATCCTTTACCCTGGCAGGGGAGTACTCGCCGTCGGTATCGAGCAAATGCCATCCCTCCAGGCCGGCGTGGACGGCATCAAGGACTGGCTCCTGAGCGACGGTGTACGCATCGCCTCCATCGTCTTCGTTCTCTCCCTGCTCTATCTGACCTTCAGGAGGCTCTTCCCGACGGCGGTGGACCGGCTCCTGCGTCGCGCCCCCGTGGACGAGGACCGGCGCAAGCGACTGGACACCCTGGTATCGGTGGCCCACTGGGCGGTGCTGGTGACGGTGGTAGTCATCGGCGTCCTCATGGTGCTACCGCAACTGGGGATAAATATCACCGCCCTGCTGACGGGGCTGGGGCTGACGGGGCTGGCCATCGCCCTGGGGGCGCAGATCTTGGTGAGGGACATCATCAACGGCATCCTGATACTACTGGAGGACCAGTTCCGCAAGGGGGACTTCGTGCGGATAGGCAACGTGGAGGGGACGGTGGAGGAGGTGACCTTGAGGAGAAGCGTCATACGAGACCCCAGCGGCGTGGTCCACTCCATCCCTCACAGCCTGGTAACGGTGGTCTCCAACTACACGCGGGGCCAGGGCGGCGTCTACGTGGAGGTGCGGGTGGCCTACGGGGAGGACCTGGAGCGGGTAAGGCGCATCGTAGACCGGGTGGGGGAAGAGCTGCTGGAGGACCCGGTCATCGGCGGTCTGGTGCTGGAGCGCCCCCACCTGAGGTGGGTGGAATCGGTGTCCGATGCCGGGGTGGTGCTGAGGGTGCAGGGGGCGGCCAAGGCCGGGCACCAGTGGGAGGTCTCCAGCGAGTTGCGCCGCCGCCTCATGGAGGCCTTCGTACGGGAGGGCGTGCGGGTGCCTTTCCCCTCCCACGTGATGGTCCAGGAGCGGGACGCCACTTCCTCCTGAGGGGGGGCGCTACCCCTTTACCACCCCTATGGGGCGCATGCGGCAGACCCGCTGGGAGATCCCCGCCTCGTGCAGGACGTCCACCACGTTGGCCACGTCCTTGTAGGCCTCGCTGGCCTCCTCGGCCAGGAGGGCGCGGTTCTGGGCCCGCACGTAGATGCCCCGCTCCGCCAGCTTCTGGGCGATGTCCACTCCCCGCAGCAGCTTCTTGGCGGCGGCGCGGCTGCGGACGCGGCCGGCCCCGTGGCAGGTGGAGCCCCACGTCTCCTCCATGGCCCGCTGTGTCCCCACCAGCAGGAAGGAGTAGCGCCCCATGTCCCCGGGCACCAGCACCGGCTGGCCGATCTCCCGGTACTGGGGCGGCACGTCGGGGTGGCCAGGGGCGAAGGCACGCGTCGCCCCCTTGCGGTGGACGCAGACGGTCATCTCCTTGCCATCGACGCGGTGGCGCTCGATCTTGGCGATGTTGTGGGCCACATCGTAGACGAGGTGCATGCCCAGCTCGCGAGGGTCGCGGCCCAGGACACGGGCGAAGGCCATGCGCACCCAGTGGGTTATGAGCTGGCGGTTGCAGAAGGCGAAGTTGGCGGCCGCCGTCATGGCCGCCAGGTAGTCCTGTCCCTCCCGGGAGCGTATGGGGGCGCAGGCGAGCTGGCGGTCCGGAAGGCGGATGTCGTAGCGCTTGGCGGCCGCCTCCATTACCTCCAGGTAGTCCTCGCAGGTCTGGTGGCCCAGCCCGCGGGAGCCGCAGTGGACGAAGACCACCACCTGGCCCTCCCGGTGGATGCCCATGACGGCTGCCTTCTCGCTGTCGAAGATGCGGTCTATGACCTGTATCTCCAGGAAGTGGTTGCCGGAGCCCAGGGTGCCCAACTGGGGCGCTCCCCGCTCCTTGGCCCGGCGGCTGACCTTCTCGGGGTTGGCGTCGGGGAGGGCACCTCCGCCTTCGATCCGCTCCACGTCCTCGGGCCAGCCGTAGCCTTTCTCCACCGCCCAGCGGGCGCCCTTCACCAACACCTGGTCTATCTCCTTGAGAGAGGCCTTGACCAGCCCCTCACCCCCCACGCCGGCGGGGACATCGCGGAAGATCTGGTCCACCAGCCGCTTCAGGTGGGGGCGCACCTCCTCTTCCGTCAGGTCGGTGCGGACGACGCGGGTGCCGCAGTTGATGTCGAAGCCCACGCCACCCGGCGAGATGACGCCGTCCTCCACTCGCATGGCGGCCACGCCCCCTATGGGGAAGCCGTAGCCCCAGTGGATGTCCGGCATGGCCAGGGAGAAGTTGACGATGCCGGGCAGGAAGGCAACGTTGGCCACCTGCTCTATGGCCTGGTCCTCCGCTATCTGGTCCAGCATCTCCTCGGAGGCGTAGATGAGGCCGGGCACCTGCATGCCAGGCTTGTATTCTTGGGGCAGCAGCCAGCGCCAGTCGTCCACCTTTTGCAGGACCTTTCGCCAGTTCATCCTCCCTCACCCCTGTCCAGCGCACCGTCCACCCTGCGCAAGAAGTCTACCACCGCCCGGCGCGCCTCCTGGCTGGCGCCCAGGATGCCATGAGGAGCGCCCGGCACCACCACCAGCTCCGCCCCCGGGACGAGGGCGGCCAGCTCCCGGGCTTCCTCCAGGGGTATCACCCGGTCCTCGCTGCCGTGGAGGACCAGGGCGGGCACCTCGAGCTGACGGGCCAGGGGCCGTAGGTCTCGCCCCAGGTAGGAGGCTATGTTGCGCAGCTCCGCCGCGTAGAGGCGGGCCTGCTCCTCCTCGGACAGAGCGGCTGCCAAGCTGGAGAGGCGCTCCTCGTAGGCCTCGTAGTCCGCCAGGGCGCCACTGGCCGCCGCCACCTCCCGCTCCCACAGGCCCAGGAGGGAGAGCCGGACGCCCGGCGGCCGTCTTCGCCAGACGGCCAGGGGCCCCTCGCTCTCCAGGAGCGCCAGTTGCTCCCTCGCCAGACGGAGGAGGCGGCCCCCGGCCCCGTCCTCCCGGAAGAGGTAGGCGGCGGTGTTGACCAGGGCCAGCCCTCGCACCCGCTCCCGGTATCGCAGCGCCAGCAGGATGGCGATGGGCCCGCCGGCGGAGCTGCCGATGACGTGGGCCTGCTCGACGCCCAGATGGTCCAAGAGGGCGAGGGCATCGGCGACAAAGTCCTCCAGACGCCAGCCGTCCTCCGGGCAGGACGACCAGCCACACCCCCGGCGGTGGTAGACGATGAGCCGGTAGGCATCGGCTATCTCTTCCAGCCAGGTGTAGTCCCGCGGCTCCAGGCGGCTGGGCAACCCCGCCAGGCCACCGTGGATGAACAGGACGGGCCGCCCGGAGCCCCGGACGTCGTACCACATGCGGAAGCCGTTGATATCGGCGTAGGCCATAGCGTCAGATGTCGAGGACGAGACGGGCCAGCCAGCCGCCGTCCTCCTGCCGCACTTCCAGCAGGTGGCGGGTGACCCCCTTTATACCCACCTTGAGCTGGTGACGCTCGGGGTCCAGGCGCTCACCCCAGGCGATGGCGCCCAGCCGGTAGGGCTCCAGCTCCTGGATGTCGAAGCGTCGGAAGAGGAGCCCCTCGGCGTCCAGAAAGTAGAGAAGCTCGTTGAGCCAGTGGACCAGGAGGGACTCCCAGTCGTGTCCCTGCACCCTGACCGACCGGGACTCTCGCTCCGCCACCCCGTCCAGGTCGGCCACCACGTGGAACATGGCCACGGCGGCGTTGGCGAAGAGCTCTCGCAGCTCCTGCCCGCGGGCTACGATGCCCACGTCCGCCGTGTGCTCCGTGATCTCGAAGGGTGGCGTCTCTGCGCTCATATCGGGGCGAGGAGCCCACAGACGGTCAGGCCCGACAGGCCGGTGGGCAGCCGTCGGGCCTCCAACTCTCCATTATATCTATATCCGAGGCGGACGCCTATGGCCCACGCCCGCGCTGGCCAGCCGGCCAGGGAGAGAGGGGCTGCGGCGGCCTCCTCGCCCCCTGGCGGTCATTCTCCTACGCACTTCTCCCGGAGGAGAGCGATGATCTCCCGCACCGTCTCCCGGCGCCAGCGGGCCCACACCGGACCTCGCTGGAAGGCCTCGTATTCCGGCATCGCCTCCTCGCGGGAGCGCCCCTCAAAGATGCTGGTCAGCAGGTGCATCTCCTGATTGGCTAGGGCGGGACGCTCGATCCAGTGGCAGATGTAGCGGTGGTCCCGCGTGTAGAAGACGAAGGTGGGGATGGACTGGTACTTCCCCTGGTTCAGGAACTCGTTCATGATGTCCAGATTCTGGTCCCTGGGGAAGATGCGCAGCTCCATGCCCGCCGCCTCGGCCATGCGGGCCATAACGGGGAGGCCCCGGAAGACGTCCGGGCACCAGTCCTCGCCCAGGGCCAAGACCTTGGCCGGCCCGTCCGGGCGGGAGGCCAGCTCGCGCAGGGCGGCCACCTCCTCTTCCGTCAGCTCCGTCTCGGCGTAGTTGTAAAGGAATTTATCCTTGTTGCGCTTGATGTAGTCCAGGTACTGCTGCCACGTCATGCCGGAGGCGAAGCGCTCCGGTGTGACCACGCTCTCCTGTTGCTGGGCCATATCGACCCTCCCCTCCTCAGAATGACGGCTTCAGGATAGCATATCGATGGAGAGGGCCGAAAGCGGCGCGACCTGAGGCACGACGGGGCGTTTTCTCAACGAGGACAAAGCCAAATCGGGCGGAGGTGAAGTGGTATGCTCAAGCGCCTAGTCCTCATCTTCGCCGCCGCTGTCATGGCGGGCTCCACTCTGCTGTGGGTGGCGTGTGGCGCTGCCGAGGAGGAGCAGACGCCCGCCCGCACGCCTGCTCCGACCCGCTTCTTCACGCCCACGCCGACGCCGCGGCGCTAGCCCGTCTTCACGGGCCACGGCCCTGTGGCCCCTCCGGGAGGCTGGGGGGCGTCTGTCCTCCCCTGGCCTCCCGCCAGGCGGCTAACTTCTCTTCCAGGCTGAGCGAAGAGAGGTCAGCGTTCCGCGCCCTGAGGAGGGACTCCAGGGCCTGAAAGGACTCCCTGAAGCGACGGCAGGCGGCCAGGAGGGCGTCCTCGGCGTCCAGGGAGTGGAGGCGGGCCACGTCCGCCAGGGCGAAGAGGGAGTCGCCCAGTTCGTGGAAGCGTTCGGCGGCGTCCCGGGCGGAGGCCAGCTCGGCCAGCTCCTCCTGTAGCTTCTCCCACGCTTGGTGCGGCCCCTCCCAGGTGAAGCCGGCCCTGGCAGCCCGGCGCTGGAGTAGCTGGGCCTGGGCCAGGGCGGGCAGGGTGGGAGGTATGCCCTCCAGGGCGGAGGCGTCTTCGCCTCGCTCCTGACGCTTCAGCTCCTCCCACTGCTGGAGCACCTGCTGGGGCGTCTCCAGCCGCTGGCTGCCGAAGACGTGAGGATGGCGACGCACCAGCTTGCTGGCGACGCTGTAGAGGACGTCCTCCAGAGTGAACTCGCCCTGCTCCTCGGCGATCTGGATATGCATCAGCACCTGGAGGAGGAGATCGCCCAGCTCTTCGGCCAGGCGGGCGGGGTCGCCCTCGTCCAGGGCGGCCAGCGCCTCGGCGGCCTCCTCCCTCAGATAGTGGCGCAGGCTCTGGTGGGTCTGGACGCGGTCCCAGGGGCAGCCCTGGGGACTCCTCAGGGTGGCCACTATCTGCCGTAGCCCCTGGAAGGTGCG
>DAOTWZ010000038.1:0-48803 GCA_034435615.1 Dehalococcoidia bacterium | reverse complement strand
ACGGCCACCGCGTATCGCCTTCACCTATCTGGACAACCCGGCTGGTCGCGAGCCGCTGGAGCTAATGAACGAGCTCGCTCGCAGGGAGGGGTTCGAGCTCAGGACCTATGCAATACCCCTGCCAGGGCTGGACGTCACTGCCCAGGTGACCGATATCGTGCAGCGCTTCCGGGCGGACTGGGGATCGGCCACGTCTTCGGCCGTCCTACCGCCGTTCATGCCAAGGCCTTGAAAGACGCGGGCTTCCCGATGAACAGGTTGGTGCACCTGTGGGGTGGCTCCTATCCTGAGGACTTTACGGGGATAGGTGGCTTCGCGGCCGTAGAGGGGATGTACATCACGGAGATATTCGAGTGGGGTCCCGAGACCTCGGTGGCCAAGGAGATCGCCAGGATGTATCAGGAGGAGGGGCGGACGCCGTCCGAGTACCTCTCGAACACACGCTCTTACTATCTCGGTCTCGTGCTGGCGGCCCATATCGTCGAGGGGGCGCGTATCGCTCTCAAAGAGTTCGGATGGCCGCTGGACGGCACTAAGGTGAAACAGGGCCTGGAGCGGGTGCGCGGCGAGGTAGCGGGGATCATCAAAGTGAACATGAGCCCCGAGGATCATGATGGTGGAGGCTTTGTTCGCATCCAGCAGATCGGCCCTGGGGGGAAAGTGGAGCCGAAGACGGATTGGTTGGCCCCCTACCGGGACATCATCATTGAGGTGGCGCGGCGGGCGCAGTAGCCCGTTGTGGATTGAGTCATACAACATCTCTTGACATGACCGGGTGTCGGAATACAATAGCCGCAGAATGGCGATAGGAGTGAGTTGCCCCTGCTCAGGCCGGTTCCTGATACAGGAAGCCTTTCCGCCCGTATCCTGTGATGGCCGAGCGACAAGGCTGGCCCGGTGCACGTCAGGCCAGTAACCGCTCACCAAAATCACCGGCAGGGGAAGACTGCATGACGGCATCCGGAACGAGCCTCATAGCAAAGATTGAGGCCGTGACACCGCTCTTCCTCGGCGGGGCGGACCCGCGGGGCCAGCCAGAGCTTCGGCCACCGGCTTTTCGCGGCACCCTACGCTACTGGCTGCGGGCAGCCCTCGGCGGGGTGCTCGGAGACGATGACCTGGCCGGACTGCGGGAGGCCGAGGCAAAGGTATTCGGTAGCGCCAGCGAGAATCGGGCCGCCGCCTCCCCTGTCACCGTACGTATTGAGGGTAGCTCAGCCCTCTCCACAGTAAGCTACTCGGAGCTGACTGGCAGTCGACAGCGCCAGCAACAAAAGGGGCACACGGTCCGGGCGGGCCTGGCTTATCTCTTCTTCGCGGCCCGGCAGCCTGAGCGAAAGGCTTTGACTGGCAGCTTTTATCTCCAGCTCCGTTTGCGACCCGGTCAGTCGGACGGCGCCCTGCAGAAGGCCTATGCCGCCCTCTGGCTCCTGACACACCTGGGGGGCGTGGGCAGCCGGGTGCGCCGCGGCGCCGGCGCGGTCCAGGCCGTGGACCAGAACTTCGCTCCCATACCCGATCTGCCCCTTCCGGTCCAGGCCCGAACGCCGCAACAACTCGTCGACGAGCTACAGACCGGTCTACGGAAGATCCAGCAGGTTCTCGGGGAAGCTTATTCACCTGATGTTCAGAAGCCATCCGAGTTCGATATTATCCATCCCAACACTTGCCGGATATGGGTCCTCGACAGTGTCTACCAGCAGTGGTATGATGCCCTCGACGAAATCGGCCGTTGCTTCTCCGAATTCCGAAATCGTCGTCGTCCAGACTATGAAGTCCTTCGGGGCGTCATAGCTCGGAACGAATCCCTCTCCCAGCCTGTTCAGCGAGCCGCGTTCGGCTTACCCCTACCACTATATTACCGTTCGCCGAGCCAGCAGGTGACACTACAATCCTGCAGACATGACCGTCGGGCATCGCCGCTGGTTATCCGCGCCGTGAGGCTTGCTGGTGGACAGTACACCGTTTTGCTGGTCTGGTTCCAATCCAGATTCTTGCCCGATGGGGATAAGCTCGTCCTGAAAAAGGGTAAAAATGAGCTTGCGAAGGGGCCAGTACCCGACGACGCACTGATATCTACGTTCATTACCGGTCCCGATCCCGTCAAGCGTTCCCTCAGGGATCGGGGCCTCCACTTACTGCAGGTAACCTATGGTTGATGCCCTTCTGATCCTCACTTTCACGCCCGTCCAGTCCTTCATCGCCGAGGCCCGGCGGATATCGGACCTTTATGCGGGTAGTCAGATTCTGGTGCAACTGGCCAAGGCCGCCGCCCAGGAAATAGGAGCGGCCAGACTGATTTACCCTGCGCCCCTGAACGGCGCCCTTCCGGATGATGTTCCGAATATCCTCGTAGCGCGGGTCGATGATGGCAGTGCCGAGGAGATCGCCCACGCTGCCCACAACGCGTTGCTCCGGCGGTGGCAACATCTGACCGATGAGGCTCGCCATAGGCTCGCTGCCTACGTTCAGCCTGATGAGACATGGGCCGAGATCTGGGACCGTCAGATCGAAGGCCTCTGGCAGATATTCTGGGTGACCGTTTCGATGGACGGTCAGGGCTATAGGGAAACGTACCGGACGGCCAGGGCTGCCCTGGCTGCCCTCAAGCGGAGCCGCATCTTCCCCCAGGTGCAAGAGCCGGGAGTCAAGGACTCGCTGAGCGGGAAGCGCGAGGCTCTGCACAGGGGCGGGGAGAGCGCGCGGGAGCATTGGGCCAACGTCGCCCGGCGGGCCGGGCCTTCCAGGCTGCGTCCAGATGGCCGGGAGCGGCTCGACGCCATCGGCGCTACCAAGCGGTTCTGCTCACTGGCCGACAAGTCCTTCCCCTCTACCAGCAGCATCGCAAGTGCCGATTTCCTCGAAATGGCACGACGGAAGGCCAGCGGCCAGCTCAGTTCTTACCGAAGGGCCATCGAAGAGGCCCTGGGTTCATATATTTACAAAGTTCGGCACGATGATCACCTGTGGCCCTACGACGGCGACCTCCTCTTCTTGGAGACGCTCACGGTGGAGCGCCTGCAGGACAGCTATCACGGCGTTGCCCGGCCTGAGAAGCTGGAGATGGCCCGGGAGCGTCTGCTCCATCTGCACCGGGTCGTCGAAGCGCGGCCGTCGCCCTACTATGCGGTGTTCGTCCTCGATGGGGACAGCATGGGGGCGCACATCCGAGAACTGCTGGAAAGGCCGAACCCTGAGGACGAGCATCGTCGGTTCAGTCGCCAGCTCGCCGAATTCGCCGCAGAGGTGCCCGAAGTGATGGACAAAGAGTTCAGTAGAGCTGTAGCGGCCACTGGCGCTGGCGTCTCTGGCGCCGGGCTTAATGGCCGTCACTTTCTCGTTTACAACGGTGGCGATGACGTCCTGGCCTTCGCGCCCCTCTCGGCGGCTTTGCCGATGGCCCGGGCCTTGGCGCGGACGTTCGGTCAGCGGGTTCCCGGCTGTTCGGCTTCGGCCGGGGTGGCCGTCGTCCATCACCTCTATCCGCTGGACGCGGCCCTGGCGGCGGCCCGGGAGGCGGAAGGGATCGCCAAGGGTGTGACCGGTAAGGCTGCAGTGGCCGTCACGGTGGTGCGGCGCAGCGGTGAGCGACTAACGATGCGGAGCCGCTGGGCTGACCTGGGCGACCTCTTCGATGCGATGGTGGGCCATTTCGCACAGGGGCGGCTCTCGTCACGCTTCGCCCATGATCTCGCCGAGCGCGCCTTTACGGTCACCGCCCTACCACCGGACGCCCGCCGGGCCGCCCTGAAACAGCTCCTCCACCGACACAGGGCTGAAACGCTGGTGGACCCCGACAGCCTGGCAGGCCTGCTCGGAGAATGGGCTCAGGCCCTCGACGGTCAGGTCCCACCGGAAAAGGCGGGCGACGCAGTGACACCCCAGGGGCTGGTTGAACTGGCCCGCTGGGTGCTGTTTGCCCGCTTCGTGGCTCAGGGAGGGGCTGTCTGATGGAGCTGTTCCTGGAAGCCGTAGACGTGTGGCTCTTTCGGGACGGCCGGCCGTTTGATGCCGGCGCTGACCACCGTGCCATCAGCATGTTCCCACCCTATCCGAGCGTTGTGCAGGGGGCCATCCGCTCCTACCACTTGGTCGTCAGGGGCGTTGACTCGCGTTCCCCCCAGGCCATCGCGGAAGCGGTGGGTACGGCGGATAATTTCGGGAGCTTGCGGATGCGCGGCCCGTTCGTGGCCCGGAATGAAGGCGATGCCATTGGCCGTTACTTCCCGCTGCCCGCCGACGCGGTTCCGGCCAGGGAATCGAAGCTATACCGGCCTCTTCAACCCAGGCCACTTGGCGAGACGCCTCGGGTGCGGGTAAGTGCCCCACCTGATCTGGCCGCTCTGCTCTGGCCGCTAACAGACGTAGACTCGGGCAGAGACCAGCCCGACCAGTGGCTGCATGAGGCTGAACTACTTAAGTATCTCAGGGGAGAGCCGGCCGCCGCCACAGCGGGCCATACCCTTTTCGCTCGCGAGCACCGCACAGGTGTCAGTCTGGACAGCGCCACCCGCACCGCGGGAGAAGGACTGCTCTACCATGTTGAGTTTATTCGGCCCCAGCCCGGGGTCGGTCTGTGGGTAGAGGTGAACGGCTACGAGGGCTGGCCGGCGGAGGGCCTGGTCTCGCTGGGCGGGGAGGGACGCAGCGCCCGGTTCAAACGTCTGAGGACCCCGCTGGGATGGCCCGCTCCCCCAGATCCGCTGCCCCAGCGCTTCAAGGTCTACTTCGCCACTCCGGCATACTTTGGCGGGGGCTGGCGACCCCAGGGGAGCTGGGCCAGCTTCTTCACCGGAGCGGGCACTGTGACTTTACAGGCCGTTGCTCTGCGGGGATATGAAACCGTCGGTGGATTTGATCTGGCGGGCAATAAGCCGAAGCCGGCCCGTCGCTATGTGCCTGCGGGTAGCGTGTATTACTTCACCGCCGAGGGGCAGATGCGGCTGAATCCAAATCTGCTGAACGGAGCGATCACCGAACTCTGGCCGGAGGTGGGCTTCGGCCAGGTCATCATCGGCGAATGGTGAGGAGGGAGGCCAATGTTCGAGGCCTGTGGCCTGGTCTTCATCTATGTGGATACGCCCCTGCATGCGGGCAGCGGCCGGGGGTTGGGAGCGGTCGACCTGCCCATCCAGAGGGAGCGAACAACGGACTATCCCATAGTGCAAGCCAGCAGCCTGAAGGGCCGGCTGCGGGCGGAAGCGAGGGGGAAACTTCCGGATAATGAGCTGGAGGCTATCTTCGGGCCCGAAATCAACCGGGCCTCGGACCACGCTGGGGCCCTTTCCGTTGGCGATGCTCGCATTCTGCTCTTTCCAGTGCGGTCGCTGGTGGGCGTGTTCGCCTGGACGACCAGCGTAGATGTCCTGGCTCGCTTTCTGCGGGAAGCCTCCATGGCGGGGATGCGGTTAGGCTGGTCCTTACCCGCCGAGCCAGCCGGCGATAAGGCGCTCGTTTCCGGTAACGCCCTGCAGGCCGGCGACAGCGTGGTGCTGGAGGAGTTTAGCTTTGTGTCCGATACCAGCCAGGCTGAGACGGTCAGGAACATCGGCCAATGGCTGGCCCGGTACGCCCTGCCCCAGGGGCCAGAATATGAATACTGGCGCACAGCCCTGCCGAACAAGCTGTGTATTCTGCCGGAAGACGCCTTTCGGGACTTCGTAAGGTATGCAACCGAGGTGCATACCCATATTCGCTTAGACCCCGAAACGAAGACAGTGCAGACCGGGGCGCTCTGGACAGCGGAAAGCCTGCCCACCGATACCCTCCTTTATGCGCCGCTCCTGGCCACCCAGTCCAGGGCCAGGGGAGCGGACCTGAAAGCGCAGGACGTCCTCCAAAAAGTCCGAAACCTCGGCCTTACTCGCATCCAGCTGGGCGGCGATGAGACTACCGGGCAGGGCATAGTTGCGCTACGGTTCGTGGACGAGCACAGGCCGGTCTAACCCCGTCACAAAGGGCAGCGAGCAGGAGGCATTCCCGTGAGCCGACAGCGTTCGCTGGAACAGGAGAGGGCGAAAGCCGCCTGGGAGAGGGTCATAGAAGTCAAAGGCAAGGCGTACGCCGCAAAGTATAACCAGCTAGCACGCGGTGCCGCTGCGGATATCCAGGCGAACGGGCTGGGTCAGACCCTGGCCTTCTGGCGGGCCAAGGGACAGAGCGAAAGCGAGGAGCATTACAGGGTCATGTTCTGCCATGTATCGGATTGGGTCAGGCAAAGGCTGAGGTTCTCCGAGCCGGACCTGCTGCAGTGGGTCACGGGGACGGCGGACACCGATGGTTACCGCCGGGCCACTGCCGAAGCCATCGCTTTTCTCGTCTGGCTCAGGCGCTTCGCCGAAGCCGAGTCACCGAAAGGAGATCGCGACGATGGCCGGACCGACGCCGGGAGGTAAACAGCCGCCTCAGCCAACAGAATACCTGCCTCCCGTGCCTCCGAGAACCCAGTGGGCATTCCGGGCTCTGGACCCGAACCGGCCCCAGAACGCTGGCCTGCTCTTTGACCGCTTCATGCCAGACTGGTCCAGGAAGCCCACCCTCAAGAAAGAAGGGCTCCAAATGGTCCAGCGGGCGGCGGCGCAAGCCGATAGGCAGTTGCTTGAGGCTTGGAATCTCCGGTGGGAGAGGTCAGCCCAGGCTGCCCAGGCCCGGCTCTTTTCCCTGAAGACCGCCTGGCGCTTTGTCACCGGGCTGGGCAGGAAGGGAACGCTGGAGGTCGGATTCAGCTTTCACCGTTACGGTTTCCCCATCCTTCCGGGCAACAGCGTGAAAGGGATCGCCCGGGCCTGGGCCCTGTGGGAGGTGGCACGAAGGCTGCCTGCTTACAGCCTAAGGGACCTCGCCGTGCTAGTCGCTGCCGACGGCGGGCCGGACAGCGAGGAGCGAAAAAGGTTTGAGGCCTGGTATGGTGAGCAGACCGAAGAGGTTAAGCGGCTGGTGGCGGACTTCCGCGCTATTTTCGGCACGACGGCAGTGGCAGGCCGCGCGATCTTCTTCGACGCGATTCCGGCCCGCCTCCCCGACCTCGAGATCGATGTGATGAATCCACATTACCCGGAGTATTATGGCGGTCCCGACGCCCCTACCGCGTGGCAGAGTCCCGTACCCGTATATTTTCTCGCCGTAGCGCCGGGCGCTGAGTTCCGCTTCGCGGTGGGCTGGCGTGGGCACCCTAACCCTCAAACTGGAAGGCTGCTCGACCTGGCTGGAGAGTGGCTCAGGTCTGGCCTGAAAGAGCTTGGGGCGGGCGCTAAGACCAGCGCAGGGTACGGATACTTCGAGGCCTGAACGAGAAATTTTTGAGACTAAGAGTTGAGCACGAGCGGCGCAGCGGGAATGGGCGGCGACGAGCGAGGGCAATGGACTTATCGGGCGGCTTATCCTGAGGTGGCGCTCTCCCCTGGCGAGGGACGACAGCCCTCTGTAGCGGCCTATCCCGAGGGAACGGAGGCCGTGGCAGCCGGCGGCCCGGTCTCCCTCGCCTGCCACAGAGCACGGGCCAGGGAGAGAGCGAAGGCAGCCACGGCTAGCCAGGCCAGGATGCCGGCCCCGGCTGTCAGATGGTCGGCCATCGCCAGGTGGCCCAGCGACCATCCGCCGGCTACCCGTAGCGCCGTGGCCGTCGGGAGGGCCAGCAAGGCGAGCGTCAGGCTCCCGCGATAAAGGAGGCCGGTCTGGCGGGCCATGGCGAAGGCCGGCATCACCAGATAGCCCATGCCGATGATCATGGTGGTGACGGTGCCTACTGCCAGAAGATGACGGACAGCGTCCACCTGGTTGTAGGACACTGCCCCGCCCCGCACCAGCGATTGCCCGGCTACCGCCACCATGAGCAGGCCGCCGGCGGCCAACCAGGCCATGCCCAGCCGCACCAGGGTGCCGGGACGCCGGGCGGAAGCGCGCAGGCGAAGCGGCGGGCGCCAGAAGGCGCTGTACAGCGCGGGAGCGATGAGCCCCAGCCCCATCAGTAGGCGTCCGGCGGCCTTGGCCTCCCCTAGGCCAGCCACTGGACGGTAACTTCCCCAGACCGAGGCCACAGCATAGATGGCGAGGCCGAGCTGCAGGAGCGTCCAGAAGGACCAGACCAGGCGAGGCCGGGGCGGTTGACGCCCGAAGAAGATGACGACGCTGCGCAGACTGACCCCTATCACCGCCGAGAGGACGAAGCCGACCAGCTCCAGGTCGTACAGGGTCTGCTGCCGGTCGAAGGGGACCAGGGCAACAGTCCCCCAGGTGGACCGCCACAGCCAGGCCAGGGCCAGCCCTTTGGCCAGCAGGAGCCACAGCACCATGACGGTCATGTACGGGGCGAAGGCGCTTCCCTGCAGGAGGGCCCGCCGCAGGCGAGGCAGGAGCACGAAGGCGAAGATGGCGCCCCCTACCAGCCCCAGCCCCGCCGATAAGGGGAGCAGGAGACGGGCAGCCTCCGCCGGCAGAAAGGGCTGGCTCGCCGTGCGGATGATAAGGCCGGCGAAGGTGGCTCCGAAGGAGGCCAGGACGGGCACGGTGGGCACCGGCGTCGCTCCGGCGAAGCGAGACGCCAGGCGGTAGGCCATCCCCATGACGAAGAGGCCGGCCCATCCCGCCACCTGGACGTGTCCGTGAGCCTGGACCAGGGCCGGCCACCGGTCGCCGAGGGACGACCCCGCCGCCCGGGCGGCCGCCAGCGTCACCCCCAGAGAGAAACCGGCCGCCAGGGCCAGGCCGAGGGCGCCACCCACGAAGAGGAGGTGCAGGAATGGCGCCTCTTCCCTCGGTTGTCTCGGAGCTGTAGCCACTGGCCCGCCCCCAGTATAAGGGGACGGGCCAGCGACGGACACCCGTCCTATGGCGAGGTGAGCGAGGCCAGCCAGGGTGCCCGTCCCTCCGGGGCCTGGCCGGCCCGCAACGGCCTAGGCCCGGACGACTCCCATCCCCCTGAGCTGGGGGATGACCCGAGAGGCCATCAGTTCCATGCACCTGATGACCTTGTCATGGGCCAGGCCGCCGATGCGTACCCAGGCCAGATAGAGGTCGAGGCCGGTCTTCTCGGCTATCTGGCCGATGCGGTCCACCACCTGGTCGGGGCTGCCCACCACCACCGAGCCACGGGCCACCAGGTCCTCCCAGGTGGCGGAGTTGACGAAGTCGCGCGTGAGGGCATAGACCTCGTACCCGGGGACCGGCGGATGACCGGGCGGCGGCGCCACGTACTTGCCGATGGTGTGATAGTACCACAACACCGGCTCGGCGAAGTCCTCCAGCGCCTGCTGGGTCGTGTCGGCCACATAGGTCATGCAGAGCATACCTACCTTGTGGCGCGCCGGGTCGCGGCCGTGCTCTCGCAGGGCCTCCCGCCACTTCTCGATCTCGTGGGCCGCCTTGTCCACGTGCAGGCCAAAGGCGAGCCCCATCAGCAGATTGAAGCCATAGCGGCCGCAGAGGGCGAACGATTCCCTGGAGATAGCGGCCATCCAGATGGGCGGGTGAGGCGTCTGCAAGGGCTTGGGGCGGACGGAGAGATCCTCCACCTGGTAGAACTGCCCGTGAAAGCTGAAGCGCTCCTCCGTCCAGGCCTTGACTATGATCTCTACGCCCTCGTTGAACATCTCCCGGGACCTGGTCTGGTCCAGGTTGAAGCCGCGGAACTCGTGGGGCTGGTAGCCGCGCCCCAGGCCCAGCTCCACCCGGCCGCCGGAGGCCAGGTCCAGAAAGGCGAAGTCCTCTGCCACCCTGATGGGGTTATTGAAGGGCAACACCACCACGCCCGTACCCAGCCGCAGGCGGCGAGTGCGAGCGGCGACGTAGGAGAGGGTGAGGGCGGGGGTGGCACACCAGCCGTACTCGCTGAAGTGGTGCTCCGCTGGCCAGACCGAGTCGAACCCGTAGTCCTCGGCCCTGACCATGATGTCCAGCTGCTCATCCACTACCTGTTTCTCGGTCCGTCCAGCCGGGTGCTCGAACAGATGGAGCATACCGAATTCCATGATTTCTTCCTCCCTCTCTGGCATTGCCTCAGTGCGGGTAGTCCAGGTCTCTTTCCAGTCCGCCTCCTTTCCACGCCCTGACCTTCGTGGGCCCTGACGCCTGCGCGGGGGCCTGCAGCCGGCCGGGACGTGTTCGCGGTATACAGGCCCTCTGGTGAGAGGCTAGGCAGAGAGAGGGACGGGCCGCTAGCAGGTAAGGCCCGACATGCTGAAGGGAAAAACCTTACGCCAGCCCGGCCCCCGGCGCCACCCGCCGCTGGTCGGGGCCATACGGCCCGGTTGAGATGTGACGAAGGGAACGGCAGAAGGGGGCCGAAGGGCTGTCCCGTCTCGGAGCCGGTCCAGGCTACGGTGAGGACGGAAGGAAACTCGGACAACGAGTCAGCCGGAGGTCGGAGATGATCGAGTACCGCAGGTGTCCCAGGTGTGGTGGCGAGCTCTATCTGGAATCGGACATCTACGGCCTCTACATCAGCTGCATACAATGCGGTTACATACTGACGCCCGCGGAGGAGCGGGCCTTGCTCAGGCGTGGGCGAAAGGCCCGTGGCAGGGCTGCTTCCAGGGCCAAGGTCGCCTAACGGGTCGAGGCGGGAAGCTCAGTGGCCCGGGCGCTGGCCAGACGGGGCCCGATGTAAATGGAGCGCGGGGAGTGGCGAGCAGGAGGGACGAGGGGCCATGCTGGCTCTGGTCTATCACGGGCCGGGGGACGAGCGTCTTATTATGGAAGAGGTATCGGCTCCAACGCTGCTGTCCCCCACGGATGCCATCGTCCGCATGACGATGGTCGCCATCTGCAGCGCTGATCTGGCGGCAGTCAGGGGCGACTTGTCGGTCGTGCCCGGCACCGTACTCGGGCACGAAGCGGTGGGAATCGTCGAAGAGGTGGGGCCCGCCGTCCGGCGGGTACAGCCGGGGCAGCGGGTCGTCGTCTCCGCCGTGAGCGCCTGCGGCCAGTGCGAGCCCTGCCGGCGGGAGATGTATGGCCAGTGCCGAGGCGGCGGGGGGCGTCTCTTGGGGAGGGTCATCGATGGCGTCCATGCCGAGTTCGCTCGCATACCCTTCGCCGACATGGGCCTCCACCCGCTGCCGGACCACGTGGACGATGTAGATGCGGTGTTCCTGTCGGAGGTGTTGCCCACCGCCTACGAATGCGCTCTGGCGCGCGGCCGTCTACAACCGGGGGACGATGTGCTCATCGTAGGAGCGGGCCCCGTGGGACTCGCCACTCTCCTGCTGGCGCGTCTCCAGGGGGCGCACAGGGTTATCGTCGTCGACGTGGACGACGCCCGCCTCAACTTGGCCCTTCACCTGGGGGCTGATCACGTACTCAACCCGAGACGACAGGACATCGGCCGGGCGGCCGCGGGGGTGACGGGCGACGGTGTGGACCTGGCTGTGGAGGCGGTGGGCTCGGCGGAGGCGTTCGAGCTGTGCGTCGGGCTCGTACGGCCGGGGGGCCGGGTCGCCGCGATAGGCAGCCACAGTCGGGCGGTCCGTCTGGGGCTGGAGAGGTTGTGGCGGAGGGACGTCACCATCGTCACGCATACGATGGACGGCTACAGCACGCCCCAGCTACTGAGGCTGATAGAGGCGAGAAAGCTGAAGCCGCGGCCACTGGCCAGCCACATAGTCGACTTTCCCCAGCTTGCCGAGGCCTACCGCCTGGCTGCCGATGCCCGCTCCAGCGGCGTCTGCAAGGCGTTGGCCCGCTCGATGAGCTGTTATTGCCTCGGGCCCGACCCGTGGCCTCCAGCGCCTTGGTGGGGAGGCTAGGCCGACAGGCCAGCCGGGCGACGGTACGGGGCCTCGCTCTACCGCCTCACCTCTGACTAGAGAGGCCCCCTACCGAGTGAGCCCGCCGTGCACCTTACCTCCTCTGGACAAGAGAGGAAGTTGACGGTCTGCCTATGGCGGCCGGGGGTGTGCTCCATCAAGGCAGAGGCCCGGCCGGCTACGCCTTCCTCTCCGAGCGGGAGATCCTCAAGAAGCGTAGAGCTGTCCCCGTGCTGGCGGCAGGACGCGGAAGGTACCGATGGCGATGGCCACCAGCAAGCCATCGTCATCCGTGACGAGAGACTCCAGCACAGCGATGGCGCTCCCCTTGTGGAGCACCGAAGTCCGGATGGTGAGGCTGCCCTCCCGCACCGCCTTCAGGTAGTTCGTCTTCAGCTCAATGGTGGCCGCCAGCTCTCCCTCCTGGGCCAGTGTCCTAAGCGCCCTCCCCATACTGTAGTCGATGACGGTGTACAGGACGGGGCCCGCCAGTACGCCATAGGGATTGTACAGCCAGGGCTGGACATCAAAGCGAAAGACCACCCGGCCGAGCTCTTCTTCTATCACGCGTGCTCCCGTGAGCTCCCCGACCAATCCCATAGAGCGCGGGGATGGCTCGCGGCTGCGGATCAACGCCTCCATCAAATGGAGAGCTATCTCCTCTTCCTGTGGGCTGAGCCCTTCCAGCATTTCCCGTAGTCGCGAGTTCACAGAATGCCCCCAGTCAAGCGCCCCTGTTCGTACCCTTTTTAAGGGCCTTTGGCGACTTTAAAGGCCTTTGGCGACCGGCCCCGGCGGGCTGAGCTTAATTTTGTGTGGTCCCGAGCTAGACGGTCAAGCGCCGCTCCCGCCGGCGAGTGCCACATGTACGACTGGCGACCTGCTCTGACCGGCTGGGACCGCGAGGGGAGAACCGCGGGCCCGCCGGCCGGGGCGGCCCATCGCCATGGCCGGGGAACTGGAACCGCCCTCGAGCCCTGAGTTCGGGACAGTCTCTCGCTGTGAGGGAGATAAGCCGTTGTTGCCACAGCCGCCTGGCTCCTGGCATCCATCACCCCCCGTCCCGCGGGCCCAAGGAAGAATCGTGAAGAGGAGTCGGGCGGCGCTCAGCCATCCGATAGAGTGACGTATGCGGGGGCCTCCTCACTCGGCCCGCAGGAGGCCGTGGCGCAGCGCGTAGCGGACCAGCTCGGAGCGCTTCTGGAGGCCCAGTTTCTCCATGATGCGCTGCCGGTAGGTATCCACCGTCTTGGGGCTGATGCCGAGCTCCTGGGCGATCTCCTGGTTGGTGTAGCCCTCCGCCGTCCGCTGTAGGACCTCCCGTTCGCGAGGCGTCAGGGGCTCGAGCTGTTCTGCCTGGGAGCGCTTTCCCTTGAGAAAGCGCTCCAGGAGACGACGGGTAGCCGTGGGGTAGAGGAAGACCTCTCCCCGGTGGGCCATGCGTACCGCCTCCAGGAGGTCGGTATCGGTGGCGCTCTTGAGGACGTACCCGGAGGCGCCGGCCTCCAGGGCGCGGAACAGGTACTCGTCATCGGCATGGACGGTGAGGATGACCACAGGGCAGTCCAGACCCTCGTCCCGCAGGCGCCGCGTCGCCTCCAGACCGTCCATATCGGGCATGGAGATATCCATTACCACCACATCGGGTAGGAGAGCGCGCGCCTTCTCCACCGCCTCGCCCCCGCTGGAGGCCTCCCCGACCACTATGAGATCGGGCTCGGCGTTGAGAAGGGCCCGCAGACCGGAGCGGACGACAGCGTGGTCATCCGCCAGGAGGACGCGTACCTTCATGGGCATGGACACGGGCTGGCCTCGGACGGGCTAGCGGCACCTGGGCCAACACCTCGGTTCCGGCGCCGGGGCGGGACCTTACCTCCAGGCTGCCCCCTACCAGGGCCAGCCGCTCCTGCATGCCGAAGAGGCCCAGCCCCCTCTCGCGGCTGGCCATCACCTCCTCGGGCCGGAACCCCCTGCCATCGTCCTTGACCCGCAGTACCAGCCGCTCCCCCAAGCGACGGAGGGCGATGCTGACCCTGCTGGCGCGGGCGTGCTTGGCAACGTTGCTCAGCGCCTCCTGAGTGGTTCTGTAAAGGGCCAGCTCCACGTCCGACGGCAGCCGCCCCTCCAGCCGGGGGAGGGATAGGTGGACGGGAATGCCCCAGCGCTTGGAGAACTCCTCGGCGGAGGCGGCCAGAGCCGCCGTCAGGCCGAAGTGGTCCAGGGCGCTGGGCCGCAGGTCCAGGGCCAGCCGGCGCACCCCCTCCAGGGTAGAGGAGGTGAGCTCCCGCAGCTCCCGGAGGCGCTGGCGGGTCTCGTCGTCGGGGGCGGAGTTCTCCAGGACACGCAGATGGACCAATAGAGCAGTGAGGGCCTGCGCTGTATCGTCGTGCAGCTCCCTCGCCACCCGCTTGCGTTCCTCCTCCTGGGCCCGCATCACCTGGGCCGATAGGCGGCGCAGCCGCTCTTCCTGCTCCTGGGCCTCCCGGACCTGACGGGCCAGGCGGGCCAGCAGCCCCAGGACGTAGACGTTGTTGTAACACTGCAAGCAGGCTACAGGCGGCAAGGGAAGCTCGCCGCTGTCCTGGGGTGGGCCGAGGTGGGAGAGCAGCGAGGTGACGAGCCCCGCGAGCGCCTCCTCCACCACCCTGTAGGTCCCGTTGCGCCGCTCCACCAGGCCGGCGAGCCTCAGACAGCGAAGGTGCTGCCCCACTGCCACGCTGGCCGCTCCCGTCCGCTCCGCCAACTGCCTCGAGGAGGCCGGGCCCTCGACCAGGGCCGAGAGGAGACGCAGGCGCAGCGGATGCCCACAGACCCGGAGCAGGCCAGCGTGGTCCTCGCTCTCCGTCCGACCGGACATAGACCCACCTCTGTGGCCAATTCTATCACGCCGCTTCCCCCTCGCTTGTCGGGCAAAACCTTATACGCCATGGGGGAAGCGCCCGACAGACAAGGGGAAACTAGCCCGATATTTTGTGAAGGAAATCGCGAGAAGCTCCAGGAGCGAGCATGAAGCGGGACATCGTGCTCTGCGCTGCTCTGTGGGTGGTGCTGACCGTCGTCGGCGAGACGCTGGCGGTCCACTACGAGTTCCAGCCACCAGCCCTCTCGGACCGGGGCGAGCACATCCGCGAGGCCTTCCGCGTCCTGACGTTGCTGGGCATCCCCGTCCTCACCCTGGTGATGGCCGTCCTGGCCTACAGCGCGCTCCGCTTCCGTGGCGCTGACGACGGCGATGGCCCTCCTCTGTTGGGGAGGGGTCCGCTGCCGCTGGCCTGGCTGGCGCTCACCTCCGCCCTGGCGGTGACCGTGATGGTCTACCCGGGCCTCACCGGCATCCCGAAGGTGGTGAAGGGGGGCAAGGCTGAGCTGATGGTCCGGGTCCAGGCCGTCCAGTGGACGTGGCTGGTGAGCTACCCGGACTATGACCTCGCCAACCTGCAGGAGCTGGTCCTGCCGGTGGGGCGGGACGTCCACATCGAGATTACGTCTCTAGACGTAGTCCATTCCTTCTGGGTGCCAGCCTTCATGATGAAGGTAGACGCCATACCCGGCACCACCAACCATGTCCACCTGCGCCCTACCGAGACGGCGTCCTACGAGACGGAGCCCCTCATGCGTCTCCAGTGTGCCGAGCTATGCGGCCTCTCCCACGCCAGAATGCAGGTCCCGGTGCGTGTCGTGACGGAGGAGGAATTCCAACGATGGATAGCGGAGCGTCGCCAGAGCGCCGTCGCCAGCCCTGCACCACCCCCCACCCCGGCCCCGGGGGCCGCCGCCGTCTCCCTGGTGGCCAGGAGCAGCCGTTTCGATAAGGTGGAGCTAACGGCGACGTCCGGGCAGCCCCTCGCTATCGAGCTGGAGAACCAGGACACGGGAGTTCCCCACAACGTCTCCCTGTACAGGGACCGGAACTATAGGGACCTCCTCTTCAGGGGTGAGCTCTTCCCTGGGCCGGCCACGAAGACCTATCGGGTGGGGCCGCTGGAGAGGGGCACCTATTACTTCCGCTGCGACGCCCATCCCGACATGAAGGGGACTCTCAGTATCCGCTGAGGAGGAGCGGTGATGGCGGAGACCGAAGAGAGAGCAGGCCGGGCGATGCCTGACCAGGGGATGCCCTTCCGCTACTTGGCGCGGGGGCTGGTCTGGGGCGCTGTGGGCTTCGGCATCGGAGCGGGACTGGCGGCAGCGGCGCGGGCCGCCGCCGGCTCCAGCCCCTGGTGGCTGGAGCACAACTTCACGGTGGGCTACGTGCTGGGGCTCGTGGGCTGGCTCCTGGGAGTGGGGATGTGGGAGCGCTGGGCCAAGGAGTGGCTGGGGCTCCCTACCGAACCCGACCTGCGGGGCTGGGCCCGCTACTTCGCTTTCACCACCGACCACAAGGTCATCGGCATCCAGTACCTGACGACCTTCGTGGCCGTACTGCTGGTAGGCGGCCTCCTGGCTATGCTCATGCGCTATCACCTGACCAGGCCAGAAGGGGCCCTCTTCGATGATGGCGTCTACAACCAGGTGATGAGCCTGCACGGCATCCTGATGATCGCCGTGGCGGTAGCGATCGTCCTGGGAGGCTTCGGCAACTACCTGGTGCCTCTCATGATCGGCGCCCGCGATATGGCTTTCCCTCGCCTGAACGCCCTCAGCTACTGGCTGGTGCCGCCGGTAGCCGTTCTGCTCCTGACGGCCCAGGCGGTGGGGGGCTGGGACTCCGGCTGGACCGCTTATCCACCCCTCTCGGTACGCAATGCGTCGGGCCAGCTCTTCTTCAACCTCGCGATCATCACCTTCGGCCTCTCCTCCATCCTGGGTGGCCTCAACTTCCTGGCCACTATCTCCTTTCTACGAGCGCCGGGCATGGGTTGGGGCCGGTTGCCTATCTTCGTCTGGTCGGTCTTCGCCGCCTCTCTGCTCTCCCTGACCTTCACCCAGTTCTTCGCCGCCTCCCTGTTGATGGTGACGCTGGACCGCATCGTCGGAACCTCGTTCTTCAATGCGCAGGCCGGGGGAGAGCCGGTCTTCTACCAACACGTCTTCTGGTTCTATTCCCACCCCGCTGTGTACATCTTCGTCATCCCCGGCTGGGGATTGATGCTGGAGGTGCTGGCCCACCTGGCGCGCAAGCCCCTCTTCGCCTATCGCTGGGCAGTGGGGGGAATGCTGGCGGTGGTAGCCATAAGCGGGCTGGTTTGGGCCCACCACATGTTCGTGACTACCCACAGCATACCCTTCTTGAGTGCCTTCCTGGTGACGACGGAGGTCATCTCCATCCCCACGGGTCTGGTCTTCCTCTCGGCCCTGGGCACCATATGGATGGGCCGGCTGCGGCTGAGCACGCCCATGCTCTTCGCCCTCGGCACCGTCTTCAACTTCCTCATCGGAGGCATCACCGGGATCTATCTGGCGGACGTGCCCACGGACATTCAGCTCTCGGACACCTACTTCGTGGTGGCCCACTTCCACTACACCATCATCGGCGGCGAGGTCTTCGCCGTCCTGGCCGCCCTCTACTACTGGTTCCCCAAGCTGACGGGCCGCATGTACAACGAGACCCTGGGTAAGCTCCATTTCCTGCTCTTCTCCCTGGGGTTCAACCTGACCTTCTTGCCCATGTTCTGGCTGGGCCTGCAGGGGATGAACCGGCGCATCGCCGTGTACAGCCCGGAGCTGGCGGAGGTGAACCGCTTCGTCAGCGTGGCTGGCTTCGTGGCTGGGGCCAGCTTCCTGGTGTTGATGGCCAATCTGGCCTGGTCACTGGCGCGGGGGACTAGGGCGGTGGCTAACCCCTGGCGCGCCCGCACGCTGGAGTGGCAGGTCTCCTCGCCACCGCCGGAGCACAACTTCCCGGTGCCTCCCCTGGTGACGGGTGGCCCCTATGACTACGGCGTCTCCGGGGCGACGGCCCACGCCGTCCTCGCTCCCGCAGGCGCCGATGGGAGGTCAGGCCATGAGTGAAAGCCGTTCGCCTGAAAGAGAGGGCCGTTGGAGGCCCCCGAGCCGGGAGACCATCGTCACCTGGGGGATGGTGGCCTGGCTGACCGTCCAGACGACGCTGGAGTACGTGGTAGCCCAGGCGATGGCGGTAAACCTGCCGATCTTGCTCCTGATCAACCTGCTGGAGGCCGCCAGCATCATGTACTTCTTCCAGCACATCTACCGGCTGTGGCGAGAGGAGGAGTCATGACCGCTCATGCCGTAGGGGGTCAGCTTCTGTTGGAGGCAGGCGTGCGGCGCCGCGTGCGCCAGTGGGGGCTCTGGCTCTTCTTCCTTTCGGAGGCCTTCCTCTTCGCCGCTGTGGCGAGCAGCCGCTTCTTTCTGACCGGGCTGGAGCGGGGTGAGGTGGACCAGGCGCTGGGCCTGGCCATCACCTCGGTCCTGCTGACGAGTAGCGTCACTGCGTACAGGGCGGAGGTGGCGGCGGCCAGGGGCGACCGCGGCGGCATGCTCCGCAACCTGGGAGCCACCCTTCTCCTGGGACTGGCCTTTCTAGGGGGCGTCGGCATCGAGTGGAGCAGCGCCCACTTCAGGCCCTCGGACCCCTTCGGCACCGCCTTCTTTACCATGACGGGGATCCATTCCTCTCACGTGGCCAGCGGCGTTCTCATCTTGGGGCTGGTGCTCTTCCACGGCCTCCGGGGGCGGTTCGTGCCGCCCCCCTGTCCCTGCAACCGCTGGACGCCTTGGCGGCCCTGTCCACACCGTCCCTCTCGCCCCTCGCCGGATGACGTCTGGCCCGTGGAGGCCAGCGTCAAGTACTGGCATTTCGTGGACGTGGTCTGGGTCTTCTTCTACCCCATTCTCTACCTCATGAGCTGGCCCACCTGAGAGCGGGTTGGCCTCGTCTTACGGGGACCCGCTGCCTCGGACTAATCGTCCCCGCGGGCAGTGAGGCCGAAGGGCCTGAGTGGCCCGTTGTTCAGGAGGACCAGGTCAGCCCGGTGGCGACGGGCCGAGCGGGCGAGGGCCTCGGGCGCGGCGCCGGAGGCGATGTCCACTGTCACGTCGAAACCCAGGGCCGCGAGCTCGGGCGCCGCCAGGGTCAGCGCTTCCCGCAGCCCCGCTGCCTGGTGGCCCACAGCGAGGAGCACCACCTTTACGCCTGTGCCGGCGAAGATGAGCCCCACCCTGTGGAGGACCGACTCCAGATCCTCCCTGCGTTCCACCGGCACCAGGAAGCGCGAGGCCCCGGGACGGCAGCGGCCATGTCCTGCCCTCGGCCGGTCGTCAGTACCCTTCATGCGACCTGCTCCTCTCCGTCGCCGTGTCCCCACGGCAATCCCTGCACCTGTAGCCTCTGCCGGGACCCCGGCCGGCGTCCATCCGGCGTTGCCGGCTCCCTGTGGGGCTCCGCCCCTCGCTGCGTTGGCGCTGAGCTTCGGTCTCCTCTGGGGGCCGTGCAGAGACGACGAGGTGATGCGGGGACCGAAGTCCCGGGGCCGCTGGGCCATCCGGCCCAGCGAAGAAGGGGCGGAAGCGCCGGTCCAGCCGGGCCGAAAGACGCTGCTCGCCCCGCGGGAGGCGGGCTACATTGGAGCTGGACAGAGAGGAGGCGACGGGAAATGTGGGACATGCACGGGGGAGTAGGCTGGTGGATGGTCTTCGGCTGGCTGTGGTTCGTCCTCTTCTGGGGCGTCATCGTTGGGCTGGTGTCCTGGGCCGTCTACCGGCTGAGCGGTCGTTCCGAAGAGCGCCACCCCGGCCCGCTGGAGATCGCCAAGGAGCGCTACGCGCGGGGCGAGATCAGCGCCGAGGAGTTCGAGCGCATCCGGCGGGCGCTCAGGGAAGCAGGATCCAACTGAAAAACCTTCGAGGGAGGTGAATCATCATGCAAGAGACGGTGCACAGGATCAAGGTGGGCCGCTGGCAGTACGAGTACCGGCACGTCGACCTGGTGGTGCCGGTCTTCGCCCTGCTGCTGCGCCTCTCCCTGGGTTTCATCTTCATCTGGGCGGGGTTCGACAAGCTCATCACTGACTTCACGGCCAAGGGCTTCCTCATCAACGCCACCAGCGGGCCGCTGAAGGACCTGTTCGTCCGCCTGGGCGAGAACGAGACGGCCCTCGCCGTTATCGACCCCCTGGTGGTGTGGGGCCAGATCCTCATCGGCTTCTCGCTGATCCTGGGCCTCTTCACCCGGTTTGGCCTGCTGATGGGCGCAGTGCAGATGTTCCTGTTCTACCTGGCGCAGCTCTGGCCGGAGTTCAACCCCTTCCTGAATGAGCACATCGTCTACATCCTGGTCATGGCGCTGCTGGGCGCTCTGGGCGCCGGTCGCATCTTGGGCCTGGATGCTCTCATCGAGCGCTGGCAGCCGGTGAGGAGGGTGGCTCTTCTCCAGTACGTCCTGGGATAGGCGAGCACGGCCCGACTGCGGGCCCCAGGCGGGGCCCGCAGCCCCTTTCCGTTAGGCCTCACGCCGGAGCGATGGAATAAGATGTTAAGCATGACAGGCTGGCGAGAGGGACGTGAATGAGGGGAGGGACAGAGGGATGAAAGCTATCAGGTACTACGGGCCGGGAGACCGCCGCCTCGAGGAGGTGCCGGACCCCCGGATACAGGACGCCACCGATGTCATCGTGCGGGTGCGCACGGCCACTATCTGCGGCACCGACCTGCACATCCTGAAAGGGGACGTCCCGGAGGTGCGCCCCGGCACCGTCCTGGGACACGAGGCGGTGGCAGTGGTGGAAGAGGTCGGCACAGCGGTGCGCCGCTTCCGGCCGGGCGACCGCGTCATCGTGCCCGCCATCACCGCCTGCGGCACCTGCTCCTACTGCCGACGACAGATGTACGGTCAGTGCGAGAGCGGAGGCGGCTGGATTTTCGGACACCTGATCGACGGACTCCAGGCCGAGAGGGCGCGGGTGCCCTTCGCCGATACTAGCCTCTACGCTGTACCGCCAGAGCTAACGGACGAAGATGTGATATTCCTCACCGACATCCTGCCCACGGGCTACGAGTGCGGCATCGTCCGGGGGCAGGTGCGAGCGGGGGACGCTGTGGCCATCGTCGGCTCGGGGCCTATAGGCCTCTCCGCTCTGCTGACGAGCCGCCTGCACGGGCCACGTCTGGTCATCGTCATCGACCGGGACGATAGCCGTCTGGAGCTGGCCCGCTCGCTGGGAGCCGACTACACCCTCAATCCATTGCGACAGGACGTAAAGCGAGAGGTGATGGCCCTCACCGGGGCCGGAGTGGACGTGGCCATAGAGGCGGTGGGCATCCCCGAGACCTTCGAGCTGTGCACCGATCTGGTCTGCCCGGGCGGCCGGGTGGCCAACATTGGCGTCCACGGGCGGCCGGCCACCCTGCACCTGGAGACCCTGTGGATCAGGGACATCACCATCACTACCCAACTCGTGGACGGCTACAGCATCCCGCTGCTCCTCCGGATGATCCAGGCCCGTAAGCTGGACCCCCGGCCGCTGGCAAGTCATACCTTCGCCTTCGATGAGGCCCTGGAGGCCTACGATGTCTTCGCCAATGCCGCCGAGAGCCGGGCCTGCAAGGTAGTGCTGAAGGTCACCTGAGCACCCAACTGACCTCCCGAGCACCTCGAGGCGCTGCCCAGGGTACCGGAGGCGCCGCAGGAGGGGGCTGCGGAACCCCTGAGCGCTGGGGGGCCTCTAGGCAGTGGCGCCCGTCCAGTCGGCGCCTCGGGCGGCCCGTCGCCTGGGACCGGGCGGTGTGCCTGGGGCAGACCGGTGTCAGCGCCGTCCTGTCCAGCGCGCAGGGGAGGGGCGGGGGCGTAGGAGCTTGTGCGCCTCCATGATCAGCAGGACGCTGGACGCCACTGCGGCCATCCGGGCCCAGGACTCGAGCCCCATGGGCTCCAGGCGCAGCACGAACTGGGCCGGCGGGAAATACATGGCCCCCACATGCATAGCCAAGGCCAGGGCCACTGCGAAGAACAGGAAAGGGTTGGAGAAGGGGCTGCGCAGAAGGAATGACGTCTTCTCCGACCGTGCGTTGCCCACATGGAAGTTGGAGAAGAGGGCAAGGGTGGTGAGGGCGACGGTGCGGGCCCGCTCCAGCGAACCTGCGGCTTCCAGCTCCCAATGGAACATGAAGAGAGTGCCCGCCGCCATCACGACGCTCGCCAGCAGCATGCGCTCCCACAGCAAGGGTGAGACGATGCTCTCGTCTCTCCGCCTGGGGGGACGCTGGAGGACGTCCTCTTCTCCGGGCTCGAACGCCATGGCCACGTCCTGGAAACCGTCCACCACCATGTTGAGCCACAGCACCTGGGCCGGCAGGAAGATAGGCGGCCAGCGAAAGACGAGGGAGGCGAGGAGGGCCAGGATGGCCGCCAGGCCGACCGACAGGAGATAGAAGGTGGCCTTTCGCAGGTTGTCGAAGGTGATGCGCCCCTCCTCCACCGCTGCGTAGATGCTGACGAAGTTGTCATCGGCCAGGACTATGTCAGCGGCCTCACGAGCCACGTCGGTGCCGCTCACGCCCATGGCCACACCCACGTCGGCCGCCTTCAGGGCGGGAGCGTCGTTCACGCCATCACCGGTGATGGCTACCACCTCGCCGTGGGACTGCAGGGCCTGGACGATGCGCAGCTTGTGCTGCGGGGTCACCCTGGCGAAGACGGATACCTGCCGCACCGCCTCCCGCAACTCATCATCGCTCAGGTTGTCCAGGTCGCGCCCTGTCAGAACGGGGGCGTCAGAAGGGGAGATGCCCAGTTGCTGGCCGATGGCTCGCGCGGTCTGGGCGTGATCCCCGGTGACCATCAGCACACGAATGCCGGCCTGCAGGCAGCCGGCTATAGCCTCGCGGACGCCCTGACGGGGCGGATCCAGCATCCCCTGGAGCCCCAGGAAAAGGAGCCCCGAGGGTTCCGACAGGTGCTCGGGGTCGGCTGGCGGGGCGTCCAGAGGCCGGTAGGCCATGGCCAGGACCCGCAACCCGCGGGCGGCCATAGCGCTGGCCGCGTCCTGGACGAGGCCATGGTCCAGCGGGCGGGATCCGTCCGTCGTCAGCAGGTGGCTACACATGGCGAGGACCCGCTCGGGGGCGCCTTTGACGAAGAGGGCGTAGCGGCCGTCGAACTGCCGGACGCTGGCGGAGTAACGCCGCTCCGGCTCGAAGGGCACCTCCACCACGCTGGGGTGCTGGGCCCTGAGCTCCTCCGGCCGCAGGCCCAGCCGCAGAGCCGCCACCAGAAGGGCAGCCTCAGTGGGGTCACCCTGGGACTCCAGCGCCCCGTCAGTAATGTAGATGCGGGCCTCATTGGTGAGGACGCCCGTCAAGAGGGCGAGATAGAGAGGCGACCTTTCGTCCAGGGGCGAGGCCTGGCCCTCCGCACCTGCCGGGGGGCTCCAGGTGCCGTCCGCGGTCCACACCTCCTGGACCGTCATCCGGTTCTCGGTCAGGGTGCCCGTCTTGTCGCTGCCGATGGTGGTGGTGCTGCCTAGCGTCTCCACCGCCGGCAGATGGCGGACGATGGCACGCCGTCGCGCCATACGACGCACCCCGAGGGCCAGAGTGATGGTGAACACTACAGGCAGCCCTTCCGGGATGGCGGCGACCGCTATAGCGACCGCCAGCAGGAACATCTCAGCGATGCTCTCGCCCAGGACGACCCCCAGGACGAACGTGAGGAGAGCGAAGACGCCCACGATGACGCCAAGGCTGTGGGCCAGACCGGCCATGCGCCGCTGTAGAGGGGTCCCCGGCTCCCCCGCCCGGCGCATCTGAGCGGCTATGGCGCCCAGCTCCGTCGCATCCCCGGTGGCTACCACATAGCCCCGTCCCCGGCCGGTGGTAACCACCGTGCCCGCGTAGGCCGTATTGTTCCGCTCCATCACCGGCGCATCGGCGCTCAGCGGCCCCGACCGCTTGGCCACAGGCAGCGATTCGCCAGTGAGAAGAGATTCGTCCACGTTGAGGACCAGGACCTCGCTCAGGCGGATGTCCGCCGGCACGCGGCTCCCCGACTCCAGGAGCACCAGGTCACCGGGCACCAGCTCCTGGCTGTCCACCTCCCACTCCCGGCCCTCACGGACTACCCGGGCGCGGGGCGAGACGAGACGCATCAGGGACTGGACGGAGCGCTCCGCCTGCCACTCCTGGACGAAACCGATGCTGGCGTTCAACGTCAGGGCGGCGGCGATGACGCCGGCGTCTACGTACTCGCCTAGAAAGACGGTGACCACCGTGGCCGCCAGCAAGATGTAGATGAGGGGACTCTGGAACTGATGGAGCAGTATGAGGGGCCAACCTGTAGTGGTCATCTCCTGGATGCGATTGGGCCCGAAGGCGCGGAGGCGCGCGGCCGCCTCTCCCCAGCTGAGGCCCGACGGGCCGGTCCCTAAGGCCTCCTCCAGGGCTGCCTGGGACAGGGCATGCCAAGGCCGCTTCTGTTGGGCCTGGCGCCCGGCCGTCCCGTCCCTACTCCTAAACGGCCACCTCCGACGGCGAGGAAGCGGCAAGCTCACCACCCGCTGGTCGTCCCTGGCCGTAGACTATCGCCCGGAGCGAGACATGCCGCGGCACCGGTCGTCTCTCCCAGCCCCGCCATGGCCCCAGCCGGCGGGACGCTCTCGATGTGAAGGGCCAGCTATCACGACAACGCCCTCCTTACCTGGCAGGCGGGGGCAGCGCGAGGACAGGCATGTGGGAGCGCCTCACTACCTCCTCCGTAACCCCTCCCAACCAGCGACCGGGGCCAGAATGGCCCCCCGTGCACATGACGATGAGACATGGCCGGTAGCGGTTCGCCCAGTACAGTATGCCGCTGGCCGCTGGCCCCAGCGCCACCTGGCATTCCACTTGGAGACCGTCGGCCCTGAGGCGGCTGGCCACGCTGGACAGATAGTCCCGGGCACGGGCCTCCAGCCGTCGCTGGCCGGGGGACTGCGCTTCCCACAGGATGATGGACTCGTCCCCCAGCGCCACCACAACGGGGGCCGGCAGGACAGTGGCCAGGGTCACGGGAAGCTTCAGGTTGAGGGCCAGTTCCCTAGCGTAGGGCAGGGCCGCCTCCGCCGTCCGGGAGCCGTCCAGCGGCACCAGCAAAGAGCGCAGCCTGCGGGGAGCGACCCAGAACTTGCCCCGGCGCTCCGGCCGCACCACCAGCACGGGAACGGGGCTGGCCGTGAGAACACGGGCGGCCACGCTACCCAGCCGGAGCCCGGGCAGGACACCACGGCCGCGGCTGGTCAAGGCGATGAGGGTGGCCTGCAGGCGCTCCGCTTCCTCCAGAATGACCGCGTGAGGCTTCCCCACAGCTATCTTCAGCGAGACCTCTAGACCTCTCTTCTGCAGAGGCTCCCTCAGACTCTCCAGGTACCCCCTGGCTGCATCCATGACGCTATCGGTATGGCGCTTTTCGAATGCCTCTGTCTCGCCATCGGGGTACTCTACCACTCGCTCGACGACATGGAGGAGGAACAGAGAGGCAGAGGAGCCCTCAGTCAGGGCCAGCAGAGGTTGCAGCACCGCCTCAGAGCGGTGCGATCCGTCCAGCGCCACCAGGATTCGTTCTGTCAGCATCGTCTCCTCCTGCCCCGCTTCTCTCGTTGCACTGTAAGGCCCCGCAGCGCCATTTGTCACCCTCAAGCTAGCCCTCCGCGTTCATGGCACAGCGACTCTCTTGCTGCTGTCAGGGGACGTTGACAGTTGTGGTACGCTTCTGATGCATGCCATCTGTCCGTTGAGGGCAGACTCACAGTTGTGGAGCAGCGGCGTGCGCCCTGGATGGACAGGCGCGGGGATGATCTTTCTCGGCGGACTCCTGGGGCTCGGCTGGCTGGGGCTGCGTCGCAACCCACGGGGGTTCCCGCCGCCTGCTGGAACACCCGGCGACCTAGGGACAGTGGCGGTGCCTGATGAATTGCCCCGGCCGGTGGCCCGTTATCTGCGGGCGGCGTTAGGGGACCCCGCGCCTCTGCTGGCCTCCGCTGTGGTGCTGGGGAAGGGCCGGATGCGACTCCTGGGACTCTGGGCGCCGGTGCGCTTCCGGTTCACCCTGCTGGCGGGGCAGGCATACCGGCACGAGATCGACATCGTCTGGTGGGGGTGGCCCGTCCTGCGAGCCGACGAGCGCTTCCAGGGGGGTCAGGCCACGATGCGTCTACCTTTCGGCACGGTGAGGGACTCCCCCCAGGTGGACTCGGCTGCCAACCTGGCCTTGTGGGGCGAGTCGGTCTGGTTCCCCTCCGCCTTCGCTGCCGACCAGCATCTGCAATGGCAGCCTGGAGAAGATGATGCGGCTGTGCTGGTGGTGCCATCGCCGGAGGGGACGGATCGCCTCCGCTTCAACTTCGACAGGGAAACCGGGCTGGTGGCCAGCGTGGAGGCCCTGCGCTACAGAGGGCCTCGGGACAGAGCGAAGACACCATGGTGCGTGCAGGTCAGTGACTGGGAGAGGTTCCAGGGTGTGCTCGCCCCTTCACGCCTCGCCATCCGATGGCTGGACCAGCGTGGTCCATGGCTCCTCTTGGACGTGGAGACTATCGTTTACAACCTTGACGTGAGCAGTCTTCTGGGGCGGGGAGAGACCTGAGCCTGCAACCTCCTGTCGTCGGCCAGCGATTGCCGCTCTCGGCTGTTGACGGAGACGAGAGGCCCCGGGAGCGGGGATAGTTCGAAGTGGCAGCCCCACCGGGCGGCGCTGCCGGCAATGTGCCTACACACCTTAGACGGTTCCTGGCCTCGGGTCGAAGCGAGTCCCGCTCTCTGCCGGCAAACATTCCTGCACGCTCTGACGATCCTCGCAGCGATGCGGGACGGTTATCACCAGTAAGGTGTTGACTGCTCTTTTTCTCCTGTGATACCGTCCTATTCATGGTGTCGGCTCGTTGCGTCCTGTGTAACGCTGCGCCGCCTTCGGGCGTCCTAACGCGAGGGCCAGTGCCTGCGGCATACGGCCCCGAGAGCCGTCCGACACATCCGCCCACCCGCAGGCCTCGGGGTGAGGGGGCGAAGCAGGGAGAAGCGAGGCGACACGCCTGGAGGCCCGTGGGGGTAGGGGCCGCCGCGGGCACCCAGACGCTATGCTGTATCTCGCCTTGCTCTTGCTCTTGCTAGCGCTGGCCGGGGCCGTCCTCCACCCCTTCGGCCTCCTGCTCCGTTCGTTGCCCGTGGAAGGCCCCGTGGTATCGGTCGTCCACGCTGCCAGCTCTTTCCTGGCCCACCTCCTCCTCTGGTCCCTCCTGACCGGCCTGGCCTTCGCCCTGGTGCTCGTATTCAACGGCCGGCGACCTGCTTGTCGTTCTCTGCAAGGCAGCGACTGGGGGCTGCAACGAATGCGCCTACCCTGGGCGGACGCCGGTCTGCCTCAGGTGGTCGTGGCCATGACGGCCTACAATCACGCCGGGAGCATTGTCCAGGCAGTCCAAGAGTTCCTCCAGCAGCCGGGCGTGCTGGAGGTCATCGTGGTGGACAACAACAGCACCGACGGCACCGCGGAACTGGCGGCCGCCGCCGGCGCCCGGGTGGTTCGAGAGGAGCAGCAGGGCTACGGCTACACCTGTATACGGGGGCTGAAGGAAGCGCTGGCGGTGCCGGGGGCGAACGTCATCGTCCTGGTGGAGGGGGGACGGCACCTTCTCCGCCCGTGACCTGGCCAAGTTCCGGGCCTATCTGGAACACGCCGATATGGTCATCGGGACGCGCACGGTGCCGGGCCTGGTGGAGCGGGGCTCCCAGATGGATATCTTCTTTACCTGGGGCAACATCTTCATCGGCACGCTGCTGCGGCTCCGCTTCTGGGACGCCCATTTCCTGGGGAAGGCCCGCTTCACCGACGTGGGCTGCACCTACCGGGCCATTCGCCGGGAGGCGCTAGCCTGCATCCTGCCCCACCTGCAGGTGGGCGGGAACCACTTCTCGCCCCACATGCTCCTGGTGGCCCTGGCCCAGGGGCTGGGCGTCATAGAGATACCGATAACCTTCTGGCGGCGCGTCGGTCAGTCCAAGGGCGCCAGCCAAAGCCTCTGGAAGGGCCTGCAGGTAGGCCTGGTCATGATCTGGCACATCCTCACCTACAGGCCGCGGTGGGGCGCCGCCGCCGTCCGTTTTCCCCTGCCCGCGCCGGCCGAGCAGGAGCGGAAGGCATGACCTCGTCCGCTGGAGGGGGACTGCGTGTCCTCTTCATGGTGACGCGGGACGCCCATAACCCGGCGGCGGCCGGGGGAGACGTCCAGTGCTGGGAGTTCGCCCGCTACCTGGCGGCGGCCGGGCACCAGGTGACCTACCTGACCAGCGCCTTCCCCGGAGGCGCCCGGGAGGAGTGGCTGGACGGGGTCCACGTGGTCCGGCTAGGCGGCATCCTTTCCCTCTGGTGGCGCACCTGCCTTCACTACCTGCGCTACTGCCGAGGCCGCTACGATGTGGTGGTGGAGGAGGGGTTCGGGGGTTCCCGCATCCCTCGCTTCGCCCCCCTCTACGTGCGGGAACCCATCGTCACTGAGTGGCACCAGGTTCACCATGACCTCTTCACAGCCCAGTACCCGCGGCCCATGGTCCCCCTCCTGGACCTTCTGGAACGCTTCACCGCCCACCTCCACCGTCATACCCTGGTGAGAGCGGGCACGGAGGAGTGGCGGGACGCCTTCGTCCGGTTAGGCTTCCGACGGGAGAAGGTCTTCGTCGTCCCGGTCAGCATCCGGGAGGAGTGGCTGGGGCCGCTGCCCCGCGGCCAGCGGGGGCCGGAGATCGTCTGGATCGGTAAGTTCCGTCGCTACAAGTGCCCCCATCACCTGCTGGAGGCGCTTCCGCGGGTGCTGGAGCGGGTGCCGGAGGCCCGTCTCACGCTGGCCGGGCGCCACCATGACCGCGGTTACGAGGCCCGCCTGGCGGCCCTGGTCCGCCGGCTAGGAGTGGAGGGGCGGGTGCGTTTCCGCTTCGATCTGACGGAGGGGGAAAAGCGGGAGCTTCTCCTGCAGGCGCGAGTCCTGGCCCTGCCCTCAGCGGTGGAGGGGTTCGGCATCGTGGTGCTGGAGGCGGGCGCCTGCGGCGTGCCGGTGGTGGCCTCCAGCGGCGTGCCGGAGGGGGCGGTGGCCCACGGCTACAACGGTCTTCGCTACCCCTTCGGTGACCGCCACGGCCTGGCCGAGGCGCTGGTCCGGGCGCTGACCGACGACGCCCTCCACCAACGGCTGGCCGCCAACGCCCGCGCCTTCGCCGAGGGGCACGCCTGGGGGCGGGTGGGCGCCCGCTTTGAGGAGGCGGTGCGTCAGGCAGCCGCCCGGGGGGAACGCCCAGAACTCGTCACCGCGTGACCCAGGCAGGAGATGGGCTCGTGGCCGGGAGACATAAAGAGAGGTTCGAGCGGGCATCCTCGGCGACTGCAGCCAGGCCTGGCCCTTTTGATGTCTGGTCCACGAGAGCATGGGTGCTGGGCGTCCGAGTGCGACATGCCCTTCAGAGAGCGGGGCTGCTCGGCCCCTGCGACGGCCTTCTGCGACGCCTCGGCCCGCTGGTCATCCCACCTCCGCGCCGAGCGCTGGAGGCCAGAGACTTCCCCTTGACCTCTGCATGCGGGTGCCTCTTGGCTTCCCCAGCGGCCGTACCTATGCGGCTGGCCTCTACGAGCCGGCGGTGACCAAGGCAATCATGGAGCTGGTAAGGCCTGGCATGACTGTGGTAGATGTGGGGGCCAACGTCGGCTACTATACTCTGTTGGCGTCCCGCCTGGTAGGGCCAGGAGGCAAAGTGTACTCCTTCGAACCTGTTCCCTCTGTTTTCGAGGTTCTCCTGTCCAACTTAAAGGAGAACGGTTGCGAGAACGTGACCACTGAGCGCAAAGCCATCAGCGATCAGTCAGGGGCCAGCCCCTTTCTCGTGGACCGGCAGGGAGCGGAGGGGCGACTGGTAGCTGGCGACGGCCACATCGTCGTCGAGTGCACCACGCTTGATGAGCACTTCGGTGCCCTTGGCTGGCCTGCAGTGGACGTGGTGAAGATGGACATTGAGGGGGGAGAGGGACGTGCTCTGAAGGGAATGCGACGCCTGTGCGCCGCCAGTGCCCGTCTCTGTATCGTCCTGGAGCTCAACTGGCCCGCCCTGAGGGCAGCAGGATGGGAACACCGAGAGCTGGCCCTCCTCCTGTATGACCTCGGTTTTCGCAAGGGGCGGGTGCTGGAGCGAAGGGGGAGACCTTCGACCTTCCTAAGGGGCTGCCACGCTCGCAGGCCACCTGTAACCTGCTACTGAGCAAAGCTGACAGGGAATGAGGACAGGTGCGCTTTTGCTGCTTCCTGATGTCTCGAGATACGACTCCAGCAGCCCTGACCAGTTCAACGGAGTAAGGTATGAAGCGTTGGCCTGACTTCTTCATCGTCGGGGCGCCCAGGGCCGGCACCACCACCCTCTACTACTGGCTCCGGGGCCATCCCGACATCTTCATGCCCGGCATCAAGGAACCCCATTTCTTCACCCAGATCGAGCCCGCCCTAGCCGCTCGTTGGGCCAGTGTCATCGGACGCCCCATCAGTGACGAAACGGAGTACCTCTCCCTCTTCAGGCAAGCGGGCGAGGGCCAGCTCATCGGCGAGGCCACCCCTTACTACCTCTGGCACCCACAAGCGCCGCAGCGGATACAGGAGAAGTCCCCCCAGGCCAAGATAATCGCCATTTTGAGGGAGCCCGCGGATCGCGCCTACTCCCATTACCTGCTGTACCTCGAGACGGGCTGGGAGAAGCGGAGCTTCGAGAGGGCGGTGAGAGAAGACTATGGGCTCCCCAGGAGGGACATGGGCACTTCGCTTCTTTATGTAGACCTGGGGCTCTATCACGACCAGGTGAGCAGATACTTCGAGACCTTTGGCCCTGAACGGGTGCGGGTCTATCTGTATGAAGACCTGTCTCGGCCTCGCGAGTTGATGGAGGACGTGTGCGCTTTTCTCGGCATCCCATTCCACGACGGCCGCTTCTTCGACCCCAGGGAAAGATACAATGTCTATATCCCCCGGCCCTGGCTGTTGCGGCTCTGGTCTTCCAGTCACCGCCTGCGCTATCTGGCCCTGTCACTGCTGCCCCAGCGGTTGGCTGAGGTTGCTCGGACGCGGCTCACCAGAAAGCTGAATGCCCCTGACAAGCCGCCACCGGACCCTCGCGGCCTACGGTTCGTCCGGGACGCCTGCCGCGACGATGTACTTCGGCTGCAGCGTCTCATTCGGAGGGACTTGGGCCACTGGCTAGACCCATGACGGCGCGTCCCGGCCGCGGATGGAGGGGGCCTGCGGGAGGGGTGCCGCGGCCCGGCCGGGCGCTCGCTGCCCCGGTCCGGGCCGGGCCGCCAGCGCCCCCTCCCTGGACGGACCGGCTGGAGGGCGTCCTCAGGTGGGGAGCGCTCGTCCTGGCCAGCGTGGCCGTCGTCCTCATGGTCCTTCCTGTGGACTTCTGGCAGCGCCCCGCCTATGACGCCATCTACTACGGGTTCGACCCCAACCTGGTCTACCGGGCCGGCCGCTCCTCCCTCCCCGGTAGCGGCCATGTGGAGATAGGGCCCCAGGGCATGCGACTGGTGGCGCTGCCCGGCTCCGACCCCCTCGCCTACCCGGTGGCCAGCAGCGTCGACTACCAGGTAGCCCTGCGGGCCACCGTCCACCGGGCCGAGGCCGATACCGAGCCCCTCGTCCTGGGTTTCTGGCAGGCCCGTGGCTCTCTGGCCTACCTGGTGCGCTTCGGCCCGCCCCCCGCCTACGAGGTGACCGTCCAGGCCCGGGACGCCGCCAGCCGTAGAATCCTCAAGAGCGAGGCCCTGGGCACCTACCAGCCTGACCAGCCCTACCGCATGACATTCTCCATGGACCGGCGGGCCGGCCTGGCCAGGGTGTCGGTGCAGGGAGAAAGCGAGGTCTGGCAGGCCACCATAACCCGGGACGAGATGCCGGGCCTCTTCCTGCCAGCGCCGGTGGCCTTCCAGCTATCGGCCCTGTCCAGGGGGAGAGGCATAGCCATATCCGAGGTGACCGATTACGAGCTGGCCGTCCCCGCACAGGACTGGTTCGCTGCCAGGGTGAGGGATCTCCGCGCCACGGCCCTGAGCGCCTTCGCCCTGGCGGGGGCGCTCTCCCTCCTGGCGCTACAGGGAGGGCTGTGGGTCTGGCGGGCCAGAGGCGGGCTTCTGGCTGCGCTGCGCAGTGGCCTCGTTACCGTCCGGGGCGGCCAGCCCATCGTCATAGAGCGGTGGCCGCGTCTGCTGGCCGCGGCGATGGCGCTGGTGGCGGCGGTGGTGGCCAACGTCCTCCTCTTCAACCTGGGCTACCACTCCTATGATTTCTACGGGGCCAAGCTCTGGGCCTACGTGGGCGCCCGCTACGACGTCCTGGACATATACCGCCTGCCCCGCTTCGTCACGCCGGCAGAGATATGGGATGGCCAGCCCCTGGAGGCTACCCCTCATCCCTACGGACCGGTCATGGCCTACTTCTTCACGGCCGTCGGCTGGCTGTACAAGCTGTTCCTGACGGAGCCGACTAGCTGGCAGAGCGGCGTGTGGGGCCTGCCAGGCTCCATTATGAAGGGGGCTATCCTCCTATTCCTCCTGGCTGACTCCCTGCTCATCTACCTCATCGCCCGCCGGTTGGGCCTGGACGAGCGATGGGCAGCCCTGGCTGCCGCTCTTTTCCTTTTCAACCCTCTGGTCTGGCTCGTCAGCGCCGTCTGGGGCACCACTCACGTGGTGAGCGTCTTCTTCCCCCTCCTGGCGATGCTTTTCGTCCTGAGGGGTGACATATTCCCGGCCTGGCTGGCTGTCGGCCTCACCGGTCTCACCCGGCCCCAGCTCCTGCCAGTGGCCCTCCTGTTGGGAGTCGTGATGCTGCGACGCTTCCCGTTGGGGCGCAATCTGATAGGGGCGGCCTGGGCGGTGCTGACGGTGTACGTCCTGCTGGCCCCCTTCGTCTTGAAGATGTCGCCCGCCTTCGCCGTCGATCACTGGCTGCTGGTCCTGCAGCGACAGACCCCGACGGGGCTGGGCGAGGGGTCTCAGACGCTCCTCTCCCTCTATATGCCCGATATCTGGGTACTGGTGAGCCCCTTCACGGAGGCCGTCCAGGGCAGCAGACGGGTGCTCTTTCCTTCGTCGGCGCCCCTGATAGGGCCTCTGTCCTACGCCGTGGTGAGCACCGTGCTCTCCGGGCTCGTGCTGGCCGCCCTGGCAGTCCTCGTCTGGTTCAGGAGGGAGATGGCCAGGGAGGGCCAGCTATGGGTGTACCTGGTAGGGCTGGGGCTGATGTCTTTCCTCCTGCTCCGGACAGGGCTGGCCAATCACCACATGGTCCTGCTGGTCCCTCTCCTGGTGCTGGCGCTGCCTGTCGTCGGGCTGCCTTCCCTCTGTGTGGCCCTGGCGACCATCACCATCGGCACTTCCGCTCTGGTGTTCGGTGGCCTCGCCGCCAGCTTCGTCAGTATGGTGCCCACGCAGGCGCCGCTCCTTCACCCCAGCTACAACCCTGTGGCCCACGCCTTCTGGGAGCTGCGCCAGGTGGACTGGTTCCTGACCCTGACCGCCTACGCCCACATGGCCGTCCTCGTCTGGCTCTTCTGGCGGCTGGCCCGGCGCCTGTGGCCGGGCCCGGCCGTCCTGGACAGGCTGGTGGGGGGAGCCCTCCTCCTGGGCTGGCTGCCCCTCCTCCTGGCCGGGCCCATCTGATGGCGCGGCTCACCGCCCCAGGCGACCGCCAGGGCTGGCTCTCTCCCAGGCAACCCAAGGCCGATGCCATCCACCGTCGTGCTACGTTCCTATAAACTGGAGGGTGTGTGGAGTGCGGACAACGTTCTGTGGTCTGCACCGGCCCACATCGTACCGGGAGGCGACCAGCTAGATGACGAATAAGTTCAGCCCCCTAGACCACCCCATTCTCTTCGCCATGCCGAGGAGGCTGACCCCGTTCTCCTCGTGGCACCAGCACATCCCCTTCGCCATGTTCCTGGTGGACGCCCTGCGCCCCGATGTCATCGTCGAGCTGGGCACCTTCTACGGCGACTCCTACTGCGCCTTCTGCCAGGCCGTCCAGGAGCTGGGGCTTCCCTCTCGCTGCTACGCCATCGATACCTGGCAGGGCGACCCCCAGACGGGCTTCTACGGCCCGGAGGTGCTGGCCGACCTGCGCGCCCACCACGACCCGCTCTATTCCGACTTCTCGCGCCTGGTCCAGTCCACCTTCGACGATGCGGTCCAGCACTTCCCGGACGGCTCCATAGACCTCCTTCACATAGATGGCTATCACACCTACGAGACGGTGAAGCACGACTTCGAGACCTGGCTCCCCAAGCTGAGCCGGCGCGGTGTCGTCCTCCTCCACGACATCAACGTCCGCGAGAACGATTTCGGCGTCTGGAGGCTCTGGGAGGAGTTGAAGGGGCGGTACCCGCATTTCGAGTTCCACCACGGCCACGGGCTGGGCCTGGCGGCGGTGGGGGAGGAGCCGCCCCACACCCTCTCGCCCTTCCTGGAGGCTACCGAAGAGACGACGGTACAGCTCCGCCGCCTCTTCCACCTGTTGGGCCAGCGCCTGTCCCTGGAGGTGGAGCTGAGGCGCCTCAAGGGAGAGCTGGAGGCTGAGCGAATCGCCCTGGCGGAGGTCAGGAGAACCCTGGAGCAGCGGGACGAGGAGCTGAGCACCCTGCACCGGGAGCGTGACGCCCTGCGTCGCCAGCTCGCCGAGGAGCAACAACGGTCCTCCCAAGAGCGGACCTATCTACTGGAAGAGCTGCGCCAGGTCAAGGCCACCCTTTCCGAGACGGAGGTGCAGCTGCGGCAGCTCCAGATGCAACTGCACCTGGTCACCAGCTCTCTGGGCTACCGCATGCTGGAGCGGGCAAGGCGCGCCATAAACCGCCTGGCGCCGCCGGGCTCCCGGCGTCGGATCCCCCTGATGGCCGCGCGCCGGGCGGCCGATGTGGTAGCCACTCGGGGCTGGACAGGTCTCGTCCTGAAGGCGCCGCAGGTGTGGCGCTGGGCCCCCAGGCTGGACCAGCAGGTGCGTAGCCAGCAGATGGGCCAGCTCTCCCTGGATGAGCAGTACCAGATATGGCTCCGCAACCACGCCCTCACCCCGCGCCGCATCCGCGAGATGCGAGAGGAGGCCGCCGCCTTCCCTTACCGGCCCAAGATCAGCATCATCATGCCCGTATACAACGGCGAGGCCAAGCTCCTGCAGGAGGCCATCGAATCGGTCAGGGGGCAGCTCTACGACAACTGGGAGCTCTGTATAGGGGACGATGGCTCCACCCGGCCGGAGACCCTCCAGGTGCTGGAGGAGTACCGGCGGCTGGACCAGCGCATAAAGGTCACCCGCCTGGAGCGCAACCAGGGGATCTCGGCCGCCTCCAACGCCGCCCTTACCCTGGCCACGGGCGAGTTCGTGGGATTCCTGGACCACGACGACGAACTGAAGCCGGATGCCCTCTATTACGTGGTCAAGCTCCTGAACGAGCGTCCGGACCTGGACATGATCTACAGCGACGAGGACAAGCGCCTCCCTGATGGCCGTCTGGGGCAGGTCTTTTTCAAGCCCGACTGGTCGCCGGACCTGGTCCTCTGCGCCAACTACGTCTGCCACTTCGCCGTCTACCGAAAGCGCCTGGTGGACGAGGTGGGCGGCCTGCGCAGCGAGTGCGATTTCTCCCAGGACCACGATCTGGTGCTGCGAGTCAGCGAGCGGACGGACCGCATCGCCCACATCGCCTGGCCCCTCTACACTTGGCGCATGATCCCGGGCTCCGGGGCCGCCGATGCCAGGGCCAAGCCAAGAGCGGCGGACGCCTCCAAGCAGGCCCTCAGGGACGCCATGGCCCGCCGCGGCATCGACGCCGAGGTGGAGGACGGCCCCTTCCCCACCACGTACCGCGTCCGCTACCGCATCCGGGGCCAACCCCTGGTGAGCCTCATCTTCCTCACCAAAGACCGGATGGAGCTGGCCCTCCCCTGCCTGCGCAGCATAACCCAGCGGACCCGCTATACCAACTATGAACTGCTCATAGTTCACCATCACCTGGGAGAGAAGGCGGAGTGGTCCCATGAGGCCCTGTCCCGCCTCGGCTACCCTCTTCACGACTATACCCAGCCCTTCAACTTCTCCAGAATGTGCAACTGGGGGGCCAGCCTCAGCCGCGGCGAGTACCTGGTTTTCCTCAACGACGACATCGAGGTGATCTCGGAGGAGTGGCTGGAGGCGATGCTCGAGCACGCCCAGCGCCCCGAGGTAGCTGCCGTCGGCGCCCGCCTCCTCTACCCCGACGGGACGCCCCAGCACGAGGGCATCGTCATGGGAGTAGGCGGCGGCTCATGTGAGAACGTGGACACCCGGGGCTACTTCGGGCTCGGCCAGTTGGTGCGCAACGTGAGCGCCGTGACGGCGGCCTGCATGATGATGCGCCGTCAGGTATTCGAGGAGCTGGGAGGGTTCGACGAGGCGCTGGCCGTCGCCTTCAATGACGTCGACCTCTGCCTGCGGGCGCGGGAAAAGGGCTACCTGATAGTCTATACGCCTTACGCCCTCCTCTATCACCACGAGAGTGCCACCAGGGGGAAGCTCCACCCCTGGGACGAGGAGCTCTACTTCCGCCGGCGCTGGGGCGAGCCCGGCCAGTACCGCGACCCCTACTACAACCCCAACCTGTCGGACAAGGTGCCGTACACGATACGCATCGACTGAGGGGAGCGTCCTGGAGCTTCCCGTACCGGCTACCCGTACGCCGCTGGCAGGGTAATCCACAGTATACCCGCGTTCAGCCCCAGAAGGCACAGGGGAAACAGCAGGAGAAGGGGCGAGTCCCGTCCCTCCCTGGGCGAGAGCACCGTCGCCAGCCCCAACACCAGGTAGAGCACCAGGGCAGGCTGCGCCACGAACAGGTGCCTCCCCTGCGTCTGAAAGCTGAGCGTGACCGAGTGATAGAAAATCCCGGCCAAGGTGGCCAGTGGCAACAGGGCCATGAGCGATAGAGAGCATCGCTGGAATGGCGTCAGGCCTCTTCTTACAAAGAGGAACACCAGTCCTCCCAGCGCTATCCCGGTTACGAGGTCTATGAAGTCATAGACCACGGCTGGCAACCAGATATTGAACCATCCGCCGGCGAACCAGTATGAGCGTCTCAGCGGCCCGAAGAAGATCTCTCTGTACATCGGATCGGTCAGGGAGCTGGGGCAGCAGATCCCTCCTGCCTCGCGTAGCGCTTCGGTGGCTGACAGATCACCCCCTATGGCGTAGTTCCTGTAGTAGAACCATCCCGCCATCAGAAGAGGCAAGGCGGCCAGCATGAAGGCAGCGGCGAATCGCCGGGGCCATGGCATGGGCCGCACCAGCAGGGCGACGGCCGGCACCAGGAGAGCGAGGGCTGCCGAGGCCTTGCTCAGGGCTGCCAGCGAGCCCAGAAGCGATGCCACGAGAAGGGGCCGCCAGTCTCCAGAGCGCAGGAACCGGAGGCCGAAATAGACCGTGGCCGCCGCGAAGAAGGCGGCTGCTGTGTCGTTGCTGACGGCGGCGCTGATGAACAGGAACTGGGGCAACAGGGCAGCCACCGCCGTGGCCGTCCAGACCAGGAGACGACGCTGCGGGAAGAGCAACTCGGCCGTCAAGTAGACGAAGACGACGGTTCCCAGGCCGAACACGGCGCTGAGGGCCCTCAACACGTGTATGCTCAGTATCTGGCCGCGGTAGGGAAAAGAATCGCCAGGTGGCGTGATGAAGGCCCTCTTGTCCTCGTTGGGGAACTTGGGGTTGGCTGTCACCGGAGCCAGGGGTGGCTCCAAGCCAAGGACCTTCAGCACACCAGCACCCACAGCGTGGTAGAGGGGAGGCTGCCAGGCCTGGTAAGTGAGGCCATTGATGTCCGGGATGCGGCCTGTACGTTGCAGGGAGTCCACGTAAGCGACGTGTGACGGCTCGTCCGGCGTTTCGTAGACGGGGACTCGAGCGTTGTACAGCGATGCGATTAGCAAAAAGACCATCAGGACGGGGAGAACTAGAACCCCAGATCTGGCACTCGCCTGCTCGCGCAAGAATTTCATCGTTCCGTCTGACACCCCGTCACCTGAACGTCCCCTTCACCCGTAGATGACGCCACGGCCGAGTCCTGTTGCCAGTGAGAGTACCGATAACTCCAGCTCCCGCCCGCCTTATGTGAGTCCAAAGCTGTCTTAACACAAGACCAAGCGCCAACGTCACCAGCGAGCCGGAACTCAACACGGATCCGGTGAAGAAGGAGTACGGTTCATACTTGAACTGCACCAGGTGGCGCCCAGGCCGCAGGTGGACAGCTCTGAAGGTATGGTATGCCCTCAATACCTCCGCTCTTTCGCCATCCACATACGCATTCCATCCAGGATAATAGCTGTCGCTCAGGACCAAGTAGCCATCCTGGGGCAACGTGACCTCTACCGCCACAGCGTTCGGCTCATAAGAGGCGATGCGCACCTGGGCAGGACCCGGCGGCCCGCTCCTGCCAAAGGGTTGGCTGTCTCGCTGCAGGAGAACCACCTGCGAGGGGTCGAAGTCCTGGCTGGTCAGTTTCGTCAACGCTCGCTCCTTCTCAGGAACCACCTCCTTTCGGTAGACCACGAAAGCCCTGGGCAGCCAGTCCCTGTTCAGATACAGCTTGGTATTCCCCGATGTCTCCACCGGCACGAACTCGGGGTCATGGATCTCTTGCGTGGTCACTACATACTTCACGTTCATCAGGTCGATAAGCTTCGATTTCAGCTTGGGCATCTCCTGCACATTCTCGGCCTCATTGGCTGCGATGCCTTGTGGCCTGGTAAGGCCCAAGAATTCGAGATAGGACGTCAGAACATAGGAGGACGAGCCCTGAGTATCATACAGGCCATATACAGAAGGGTAGTTCTGAGTGAATATCAGGAAGGTCCCTACGTAACGGGCGATCCGGAACAAGTCGCCGTCCCTCTCCATAGCAGCGACGATGCGAGGCTTCACATCCAGCAACGAGGGATCGTTGAAGGTAGCGTAACGGGACGCTCCGTAGGCCAAGTCTCCACCGGTCACCGCTACCAGAACAGCCAACGCTATCCCCGTCGCGGCAGGCCGCCGCCATGCCAGCACCAGCGCCGCGGCCCCCAAAGCGACCACCACAGCGAAGCGCAGAGCCTGGCGCCACAGATACCACCAGAGGTCGTCGTGGGTCCAGCCCCCCGGCAAGCTATCAAAAAACGTTCGACCTATGAGCCGGCCCCAATCAATGCTCATCAACTCACGGGACAGCAGGCTGAACAGCAGCAGCGCCACCGTAATCACGGCTGCTATCCCTGACCACAGCCCGGCCCTCGCTTTCCACCTACGGTTGCCAAGCAAGTGATCGAGTCCGAGGGCCCCCAGCACTGACAGCGACGTATCGAGTAGATAGATGATACGGGCATGCGCTCGGAACCTATCAGCGAAGGGTATATATCGGTAGAAGAAGTCGCTGATAGGATGCACATTGAACATGATGCCCAGCGCGAATAAAGACAAGGCCAAGAAGAACCAAGTATACTTGTCTCGCCTGCTAGCGATGGCCACAGCCCCTAACGCGAGAGGCCACACCCCTACGAAGAGCTGCGTCTCTGCATAGTTGTGCCGTCCCCACCAGACGCCGTCCACAGGGTTGCCCAGCGAGTCCGGGAAGAGGAACACGGCCAGGTGCCGAAGCGCAAGCTGTGAGGCCGCCATCACCTCCGGGCCTTCCCTCTGCCGGCCGATGTATTGTGACAACTCCCAAGACGGGAGCCACTGTGCCGCTGCCAGTAGCGGCACAGTCCCCCAGACCAGAACACTGAGAGCGAGGTATGCGATGCCAGCTCGCAGACGCTTTTCCGAGGGCGATCTCCATACCTCGCTCCCCGACCGCAACACCCAGTAGGCGGCCGATCCTAGGAACACATAGAAGGCGACCTGAGCATGCCCAGCATAGATAGGCACCGCCAGGGTTATTGCCAGCAACACCCCCCAGGGGACCCGCCGGGTAGTCACTACCTGTTCCGTCAGCAGAAGGATCGCCGGCAGCCAAATCCCTGTGGCCACCAGACTCCAGATCTCCATCCAGGCGACGAAAAAGCCATTGAACATGAAGGCGAGAGCCCCGAAAAGAGCGGCACCAGCATGTAGGTGGATCTTTCGCAAGTATAGGTACATGAAAAGCCCTGCCAGGAAGAAATGGGCGAGCCCCAGAAGGCTGTAGGCCACCCATACCGGGAGGACGAAAAAGGCCCACGCCAAGGGATAAAGAGTGCTTGTCAAGCTGTTGGCCAGGTGGGGTACACCCGAAAATAGGTAGGGGTTCCAGAGAGGCAATACGCCATCTCTCACCACATCGTGGGCGAAGTCCAACCAAGGGTAGTAGACCCTTATGGCATCGGAGTGAGTGGGGTTGTATACGGACGTCGTCCTGCCCTCCTCGGCCCAGGGAGGGAGGTTGAGCAGGATATCGATGGGAAGAAAAGCTTTGCCTTGGAGTATGAAGGGCCAGAAGGGAACGGCAGCGAAGAGGAAGATGACCAGGACGCAGAGCACGTCGGTGCGCCTGTTCGCAGACAACCTGGGGAGGAACACCTGCCGTGTCCTTTTGCCTCAGTCTGCGTGGTATAATACCCACCTGCTAGGCTAGCAGCTACTTGTGGATGAAGGTCTCGTGCATCGTCCCCGTCCTGGACCGTGAGGAGCGCCTTACCGAGGTCCTGGAGCAGCTCCGTTCCGTCCTCCACGACATCCCTCACGAGACTATCATCGTATGGGACGTCACCAGACCTGAGTTGCTGCCAGAGATGCGCCAGGAGCAGCGAGAGCTCGAGGCCCGCTACGGGGTGCGGGTGTTGACGAGGACCGAGGAGCGCGGTTTCGGCAGCGCCCTGCGGGCGGGAGCCCGGGTGGCCGAGGGCGACGTCATCATCCCTGTCATGGCCGACTGCTCCGACGACCTGGCCACCATCCCCGCCATGTTGGCCAAGATAGAGGAGGGAGCGGACATAGCGGCGGGAAGCCGCTACATAGCGGGCGGCGGCATCGTGGGCGATACCTTCAAGCAGCGAACCTCCCGCCTCTATTCCTGGCTCCTGCATCTCATCACCGGGGCGCCCTGTCACGATTTCTCCAACAGTTTCAAGGCCTACCGGCGTCGGGTGTGGGAAGAGATCGAGACAGAGGCGGACTCCTTCGACATCTCCGCCGAGATTACGGTCAAGGCCCTGGTCCGAGGCCTCAAGGTGACCGAGGTACCCTCCGTCTGGACGAACCGAAAGCTCGGCCAGTCCCATTTCCGCATGGGGCGGGAGGCCCTCAACTACGGTCGCTGGGCCGTCTACGCGACCCTGCGGCGGCCGCGACCGTTCTTGTTGAGAGCGATGACGCTCGTCCTGGGAGGGCTGATAGCCTATCTACTGACGACGGCCACCAGGCGGCACGACAAGAGGCGAGAGGAGCGCAGATGAGTCCGCAGGACTTGCTGGAGAAGGTCAGGCGAGGAGACTACACCTTGGGCGTCATAGGCCTGGGGCGCGTTGGCCTCCCCCTGGCCCTGGCCTTCGCCGTCAGGGGCATTCACGTCATCGGCGTCGACGTGGACGAGAGGCACCTGGCCCGCGTGGGAGAGGGGGTCATGCCCTTCAAGGAGGACGGGGGGCAGGAGGCGTTGCAACAGGCGTTGGTCTCAGGACGGCTGGAGGTGGGGGCTGACTACGCTCCCCTGGAGCGGGCCGATGCGGTCTTCATCACCGTTGGCACCACCCTGGACAACCAGTTCCGGCCGGACTACTCCGCCCTGCGCAGCGCCCTGGCTGGGCTGGGGGAGGTCCTGCGCCCCGTCCAGCTCATCATGCTGCGCAGCACGGTGGCCCCCGGAACGCTGACCAAGCTGGTGGCCCCCTGGCTGGAGCGCACCCTGCACCTGAAGGTGGGGCGGGACGTCCTCCTGGCCTCCACCCCGGAGCGCATCGCCGCCGGGAGGGCGCTCCAGGAGCTGCCGCAGCTCCCGGAAGTGGTGGGCGGCATAGACGAGCTGAGCTCCCAGGTGGCAGCGGAGGTGCTGCGCACCCTCAACCCGCAGAAGAAGGTATTCATCACCAGCCCCACCGGCGCTGAGCTGGCCAAGCTCTTCACCAACGTCTATCGTTATGTCACTTTCGCCCTGGCCAACGAGTTCGCCCTCCTCTGTGAGGTGCACGGGGAGGACGCCCACGAAATCATACGCATCAGCAATCAGGACTACCCACGTGGCGGCATTCCCATGCCTGGCCCCTGCGGCGGCCCCTGTCTGGCCAAGGACGGCTACTTCCTGGTAGAGGACATCACCTTCCCCGACTTCATCCTCACCGCCTGGAAGCTGAACGAGAGCATCCCCGCCTATGTGGTGCGCAGGCTGAAGTACAAGCTCCAGGAGCGCCGGCAGGGACTGCGGAGCGCTCGGGTGGCCGTGCTGGGGATGGGCTTCAAGGCTGACATCGACGACGTGCGCCAGTCGCCGGCGGTGCGGCTGGCAGAGCTGCTGAGGGCCGAAGGGGCGGAAGTCGTCGTCACCGATCCCTATCACGAGACCCCAGACCTGCCTGCCGCCCTGAGGGACGCCGACGCGGTGGTCCTGGCCACCAACCACTCCGCCTACCGCAGCATGGAGTTTCTGGACATTCTCCAGGACCGCCACCCCAGGCCCATACTGGTGGACTGCTGGGGCGTCTGGGACGAGGCGGTGGCCCGAGAAAGAGGGTTTGACATCATAGTCTTCGGCAAGGGGGACGGCAGATGATCCTAGTCACGGGAGGGGCTGGTTTCATCGGGAGCGCCGTGGTGAGGCGGCTCCTCCAGGACGGCCACCGGGTTAGGGTGGTGGACGACCTGTCCAAAGGATACAGCAACCTGGAGGCCGATGCTGGCATCGAGTTCCTGCAGGCAGACCTGCGGGACCCCGAGCAGGCGCTGGCCGCCCTGGAGGGAGTGGACGTCTGCTTCCACCTGGCGGCCAAGATCGGCGGCATCAAGTACTTCCACCAGTACCCGGCTACTATCCTGGACGAGAACAACCAGATGCTGTCCAGCGTCTTCCGGGCTGCCGTGCGACACCGTGTCAAGATCGTCTACGTCTCCTCGTCCATGGTCTTCGAGCGAGCCACCGTCTTTCCGACACCGGAGGAGGCCGTCTTTCAGTGCCCCCCTCCCGTCACCCACTATGGCTTCTCCAAACTGGTGGGCGAGTATTACTGCCGCGCCTTCCACGAGCAGTACGGTCTCCCTTACACCATCTGTCGCCCCTTCAACGCCTACGGCCCCGGCGAGTACCCGGAGGACGAGCCCGGCCTCGCCCATGTGATACCCGACCTGATCAAGAAAATTCTGCGCGGCGACTACCCGCTCCCCATCTTCGGCTCCGGGGAGCAGGTGCGCTGCTTTACCTACGTGACCGATGTAGCGGACGGCATCGTCACCGCCGGCCTCGACCCCCGTGGGGAGAACGAGGACTTCAATATCGGCGACGACACCCCCACGCCCATCGCCACCCTGGCCCGCAAGCTGTGGGAGCTGTGCGACCGTCGGGAGCCGTTCCGCTTGGCCCACCTAGAGCCCCTGGCACACGATATCCAGCGACGGATACCGGACGTGAGCAAGGCCAGGAGGCTCCTGGGCTGGCAGCCCAGGGTGGGCCTGGACGAGGGGCTCAGACGGGTCATCGAGTGGTACAGGGCGGAGGTGCTGGCCAAGGGAGGCCATGACCGGGGGCAAGGAATGCGATAGGTCGTCCATCGCTCGCGAGCTGTACGAGAAGCGCTTCGGGGAGCGCGAGCGGTCCCAGAAGGCCACCGTCTGGCGGGTGCTGTGTCGTTCCTTCTTTCAGAGGTACGTGCGGCCCACCGACACAGTGCTGGACATCGGGGCCGGCTACTGCGAGTTCATCAACAATATCGTCTGCCAGCGCAAATATGCCGTCGACATCAGCCAGGAGACGCGTGCCTTCGCTGGCCCCGGCGTGGAGGTCTTCGTGAGGCCAGCGAACGACCTCTCCTGCTTTGCCGCGGAGAGCATAGACGTGGTTTTCGCCAGCAATCTCTTGGAGCATCTACCCTCCAGAGAGGAGCTCCTCCGCACCCTGGCCGAGTTCTACCGCGTGCTGCGCCCAGGGGGAAGCTGCTGGTCCTGCAGCCCAACATTCGCTATACGTTGAAGGAGTTCTGGGACTACTTCGACCACTACCTGCCCCTGAGCCATCTCAGTCTGTCGGAGGCACTGCGGATCAGCGGCTTCGTCGTAGAAGAGGTCCGTCCCCGCTTCCTCCCTTATACCTTCAAGAGCCGCCTCCCCAAGTGGCCGCCCCTGGTGTGGCTCTACCTGCGTCTGCCAGTCCTGCACCTCCTGTTGGGCAAGCAGATGTTCGTGGTAGCGGTCAGGCCTGGCGAGGAGTCGGGTCCCACGTAGGGGCTCCGCGGCCAGAGAAGGGGATGCTGGGGAGCTGGGATGCCGGCAGGTCCCTTCCCATGTCCGGAGCCTGGCGACCGTATCCGCGTGACCGCTATATTCGTTGCTGGTTAAGGGAACGGGACAGAGGCTGGGCGGGAGCACGCCCGGGCCCCGGCCCCAAAGTAGACGAGGAGCGAAGACGATGAAGGCCCTGGTGCTGGCAGGCGGTAAGGGGACACGGCTCCGCCCGCTCACCTATACCATGGCCAAACAGCTCGTCCCCGTGGCCAACCGGCCCATCCTCCATTACGTGATGCAGCACCTGGAGGAGGCCGGTCTGGATGACGTGGGCGTCGTCGTCTCGCCGGAGACAGGCGACCAGGTGCGGGAGGCCCTCCTCAGCCGCCCCTGGAGCATGCGCTTCTCCTTCATCTTGCAGGAGGAGCCCCTGGGCCTGGCCCACGCTGTCAAGGTGGCGCGGGACTTCCTCCAGGACGACCCCTTCGTTATGTATCTGGGGGACAACCTCATCGGCCAGGGGATACGGGAGTTCAAGCGGGCCTTCCAGTCCAGCAACGCCGATGCCTTCATCCTCCTGAAGGAGGTGCCGGACCCGCGCATGTTCGGCGTGGCAGAGGTGGACCCCCAGGGACGCGTTGTCCGCCTAGTGGAAAAGCCTCCGGAGCCACCCTCCAACCTGGCCCTGGTGGGGGTCTATATCTTCTCGCCCGCCATCCACCGGGCCGTGGACTCCATACGGCCCTCCTGGCGGGGGGAGCTGGAGATCACGGACGCCATTCAGTGGCTGCTGGAGCGGGGGCACGCCGTCCAGAGTTTCACTCTGGAGGGTTGGTGGCTGGACACCGGCAAGAAGGACGACCTCCTGGAGGCCAACCAGGTGGTGCTGGACCAGTGGGCGAAGCGCGACATCCGGGGCGAGGTGGACAGCCGTAGCCGCATAATAGGCCGCGTCACCCTGGAGGAGGGGTCTCGGGTCAGGAACAGCACCATTCGTGGCCCCGCCGTGGTGGGCAGGGGCGCCGTCATCGAGGACGCCTTCATCGGCCCCTACACCAGCATCGGCGCTGGCTGTCGCATAGAGAAGGCGTCCCTGGAGCACTCGGTGCTGCTGGAAGGGGCGCGGGTCATCGGCGTGGAGAGGCTGGAGGACAGCATCCTGGGCCGCAACGCCCTGGTAGGGCGCTCTCATTTCAACCACCAGGCGCTTCGTCTCATGCTCAGCGACGACGCCGAGGTCCTCCTCTGAGTCGCCATGCCGTTCCGCTTCCAGAGGCTGGAGATCCCGGAGCTGGTCCTCGTAGAGGCGGTGGCCTTCGAGGACGCCCGGGGCTTCTTCATGGAGGCCTACAAGCGCTCCGAGTTCGTGGCCAACGGCATCCCTGAGACCTTCGTCCAGGACAACTACTCTCACTCGGTGCGGGGCGTCCTGCGGGGGCTCCACTACCAGAAGGAGCCCCGGCCCCAGGGCAAGCTGGTGGGCGTCGTCCGCGGCGAGATCTTCGATGTGGCGGTGGACATCCGCCGCGGCTCCCCCACCTACGGCCGCTGGGTGAGCGTGGTCCTCTCCCAGGAGAACCACCGCATGCTCTACGTCCCTCCGGGCTTCGCTCACGGCTTCTGCGTCCTCAGCGACGAGGCCGACGTCGTCTACAAGGTGACGGCGGAGTTCGACCCCGCCCTGGACAGCGGCATCCTCTGGAACGACCCTGACCTGGCCATCCCCTGGCCGGTCAAGGAGCCCATCCTCTCACCCAAGGATGCCAGCCTGCCGCCCCTCCGTCTGGCCGACAACAACTTCGTCTACCGGGAGGGGACGGCATGACGACCGTCCTGGTCACAGGCGGCTGCGGCTTCATAGGCAGCCACTTCCTCCGCCTCCTGCTGACTGAGACGGACTGGCGTCTGGTCAACCTGGACAAGCTCACCTACGCCGCCAGCCCGGAGCGCCTGGAGGGAGTGGCCGAGGGTGACCGCTACCGCTTCGTCCAGGCCGACATCGCTGACGCCGATGCCGTGGACGCCATCCTCGCAGAGGAGAGGCCCTGGGCGGTGGTCAACTTCGCCGCCGAGTCCCACGTGGACCGCAGCATCCTGGACGCCACGCCCTTCCTTCGCACCAACGTCCTGGGCGTCCAGGTGCTGCTGGACGCCGTCCGACGGCACGGCGTGGAGCGCTTCCTCCACATCTCCACCGACGAGGTATACGGGGACCGCGAGGGCCTCCCCCCGGCGGGCGAGGACGACTCGCTGAGGCCCAGCAGCCCCTACGCCGCCAGCAAGGCGGCGGCGGACCTCCTCTGCCTCTCTCACTGGCGCACCTACGGCACCCCCGTGGTCATCGTCCGCAGCGCCAACAACTACGGCCCCTACCAGTTCCCGGAGAAGCTCATCCCTCTCATGCTGCGCAACGCCCTCCTGGGCGAGGAGCTTCCCGTCTATGGGGACGGCCTTCAGGTTCGGGACTGGCTCTACGTGGAGGACAACGTGCGGGCCGTCCTGGCCGTTCTCCAGCGGGGCGCCACGGGTGAGATATACAACGTCAGCGCCTACCAGCAGTGCCCCAATCTGGAGGTGGTCCACACCCTCTGCCGGCTGGTGGCAGAGGAGACGGGCCGGCCCCTGGACGAGCTGCTGGGCCGCGTCCGCTCCGTGGCCGACCGCCCCGGCCACGACCGTCGCTACGCCGTGCGGGCGGAGCGGGTGCGGGAGGAGTTGGGCTGGCACCCCCGTATCGACTTCCAGGAGGGGATGCGCCGGACGGTGCGCTGGTACCTGGAGCACCGGCGTTGGCTGGAGGAAGTCACCCGTGGCGCCTTCCAGGAGTACTACGACTCCGTCTACCGGCGCGCCTGGGGCCAGCGCCATGGGTGAGGGTCGCCCGGGGCGGGTAGAGGTGACTGTCCGTTAGGTCAGCGCGCCGGCGCCTCTGTCTCGCGGCGCCGGCGCAGGGCGGCCAGCACCTCTCGCAGGGGGACGTTGGCCCACCAGAGGAAGAGCGTCCCCAGCGCCACGGCGGGCACGAAGAAGACCACCCGCAGGCCGATGGCGTAAGCGGTGGCCGCTGCTGAAGGCGCTCCTGCCGCCACCAGCGACTCCCTGATCAGGAACTCGTAGGGCCCCAGCCCACCCTGGGAAGAGGGCAGGGACAGCCCCAGGTTGGATACGGCGGTGGCCAGGAGATAGGCACCGAACCCCTCATCCAGGGCGAACCCCCGGCCCACGAGCTGGTAGATGCCGGCCACTGCCAACCAGAAGGCCAGTGAGCACAGGAGCGCTCCTGCCAGGCCCAGGGGGCTGCCCGTGGCCCGGATGCCGGCCAGGAAGGCCTCCGCCCAGCCCAGGAGGACGGGACGCCAGGGAGAAGGGGCCAGCCTAGACAGCAGACCGAAGAGACGCATGGTCTGGGGCTGCCAGAGGAGGGCCGTTATCAACAGGAAGAGGATGGCAGCCAGGGCTGGCCCGCTCGTCAGCGCCAGCCCCCACAGCCAGCCGCCTCGCACCTCGTTCATGGCCAGGGAGACGAGGAGGAGAAGGAAGAGGACCAGGACGTCCAGAACCCGTTCCACGGCCACCGTCCCCAGCGTGGCCATGCCACTAACGCCAGCGCTACGGCCCAGCAGGAAGGCCCGCACCAGCTCCCCGGAACGGAGAGGTAGCAGCCCGTTGGCCATGTGCCCCACGAAGACGATGCGATAGAGGCTGAGGGCCGACACATTCGCCACTCGTCTCAGGAGCAGGCGCCAGCGCAGGGCCTGGAACCCCACGCTCAGAGCAAAGAGCCCCATAGCCGAGAGGGCCAGAGCATAGTTGGCGGCGGCCAGGGACTGTCGCATCTGGACCAGGTCGATGTTCAGGAAGAGAAGAACGAGGAAGAGTACGCTTACCGCTATGCCGACGAGGGCCGACTGCAACCGCCACGGACGTCCCGCCAACGTGCATCCTCCAGCACTGGACACACTCAGGATAACAGTAGAGCGGGGCAGAGCAACCCTCCTCGGTCGCCCTGCCCCGCCAACGCTCGACCCCTGGGCCGGGGCCTTTCAGGTCAGGATGTCACCTGCACCAGGCGGTGCTGCTCCATTATCTGGCCGGAGATGGCGCTCCTGGCGTAGACGATGAGCAGCCAGTAGCCCGTGCCGGGCACATTGCCGCCGCTCAGGTTGAAGCCAGCGCTGTTGAACTGAGAACCATAGACCGCTCCTACGTCAGGCCGCGATCCCCCGAGCTGAGCGGCCCCCACGAACTGGGGCGGCCCCGTCACCACCCCGTCCGCCCGCACCGGGTAGGCCCACACGTGCACGTACTCGATGCCCACGCCGCTGGCCGCCGCCTGGTCCAGCGCCCAACCTGCCACGGTGAAGGGCCGGCCCACCTGCGCCCCCGGGGCTGGCACATCCACGTACATGGCCATCGACGGCACCTGCACCAGGCGGTGCTGCTCGATCACCTGGCCGGAGATGGCGCTCCTGGCATAGACGATGAGCAGCCAGTAACCGGCTTCGGACACAGTGCCGCCGTTCAGGTTGAAGCCAGCGTTGTTGAACTGAGAGCCGTAGACCGCTCCCACGTCAGGCCGCGAGCTCCCCATCTGAGCGGCCTCCACGAACTGGGGGGGCCCCGTCACCACCCCGTCCGCCCGCGCCGGGTAGGCCCACACGTGCACGTACTCGATGCCCACGCCGCTGGCCGCCGCCTGGTCCAGCGCCCA
>DAOTWZ010000037.1:0-50224 GCA_034435615.1 Dehalococcoidia bacterium | reverse complement strand
CCCTCCCTCTACCGGTTGCGGGGGGTGGTGGAGGGCGTCTTCGGGGCGGTGAAGACGAGGCTGTGGGGCGGCTACCTGCCGGAGGTGCTGCCCGAGATGGCCCAGAAGCGAGCCTACCTGGAGGCCGTGCCTACAACCTACGCCTGCCGCTGCGCCTGTTAATGCACCCGCTACGACCCTGGCCCCTCAGCCCTGCACCCGCCCGCTGCAGGTCGTGATTTGCAAGACAGGCCCCCAGTTTGTTGACAAGGGGCTCTCACTCTCTTTATAGTAGCCCTATTAACGGTGGCACCACCGCGCTGGCAGCGAGGCGGGAGCGCCGCCCGGCCTAGGCTGGCTGCCATCGTGGCTGTGGACACAAGGAGGAACGATATGACAGGACGTCTCCTTCCCCGGTGGTCGGGAGGGAGGGGCGGGGGACGGGGCTGGGCGGTGCGGGGTGTGATGGCGGCTGTTGCCGTGGCGGCGGCCGTCTTTCTGTTCCTGCCCGGGGGCGCGCCCCTGAGGGCAGAGGGCACTACCATCACCGTCAACACGGCCGAAGATGAACTGAGGGCCGATAACGATTGCTCCCTGCGGGAGGCGCTTCAGGCGGCCAATAACAACTTAGAGATCGACCAGTGCCCGGCAGGCTCCGTGATCCAGACCGACGTCATCGTGTTCGACGAAAGTTTGGACGGGACGCCCATCACCCTCAGACTCGACGGTGCCGGGGAGGACGATAACGCGACCGGCGATTTGGACATAGCCGGCGGCGTAGTCATCCGCGGCAACGGGCCTGAGAAGACCATCATCCAGGCCTGCGAGGTCTCTCAAATAGAGGAGCCCTGCCCCAGCGGCAGAGGGGTGCGGGACCGGGTCTTTGATCTGACGAGAGCCTTCATATACGCAGATATCGTTGGCCTCACCGTCCGCCACGGTTTCAGCCCTGCCGATGAGGGCGGGGGCGGCATACGGATCACGAACACTTACGGCCCGCTGCGGCTGTTCGGTGTCGTCCTTCTCCGCCAACCGCAGCTCGACGTCGGGGGGCGGCCTCTTGGCGACCACCCCTGAGCCCAACTTCGACCGTTCCCAAGTCTTACTTAATCAGACGACGGTGAGCGGCAATCGCGCCAGTTCCGGCGGCGGCATCGCTGGGGACGGCACAACCATGTCCATATTTGGCAGTGTCATCGAGGACAACCATGCGGACGGCTCCGGCGGCGGCATCGAGGTGCTTGGCAGCTGGGTCCTTATGGACATGACCACCGTTAGGGAGAACGTGGGCCAGGAGGCCGGCGGAGGGATCAGCAGCCGATCGAGCCTACTGCACGTCTCGCGTAGCACCATCAGCGGCAACAGCTCAGGTGAGCTCGGGGTCGGCGGTGGCCTGTTCCTGTTTGCCGGGGCGACCGAGAACCGGCTCGCCGAGCTGACGGATGTCACCATCTCTGGCAACAGCGCAGGGACGGGCGGCGGCATCGGCTTCGACGACGACAATGACCGCGCTTACCAGGTGAAGGCGTCCTTCGTGACCATCGCTGCCAATACCGCTGCGAGCCAGGGCGGCGGCATCGACAACCCCGGCGCGGAGGCAGGGACCGTGGAGCTGCGGGGCTCCATCCTGGCCGACAACGAGGCGCCGACGGGGCCGGACTGTTCGGGCCCCATCACTTCCTCCGGCTACAACCTCATCGAGGCAGAAAGCGGTTGTGTCATTGGGGGCGATGCCACAAGTGATGTGACGGGGCAGGACCCGCGCCTGGCGCCGCTGGGCCTCAACGACGGGCTGACGGAGACCCACGCCCTGGGGGCGGGCAGCCCGGCCATCGATGCCGTGCCCGCCGAGCAGTGCAACGATCTCAACGGGAACTCGGTGGACATCGACCAGCGAAGTTTCCCGCGTCCCATGGACGGCAACGGGGACGGGGTGCTGCTATGCGACATGGGCGCCTACGAGCTGGCGCCTCCGCCGACGCCCGAGGTGACGGTGGAAGCCTCAGGGGCCTTCGTGGCGAGCTACAGGACGGTGCCCATCCCGCCGGGCGGTCCCCCTCTCACCACGTTCAGCGTGGCCGTGGAGTTCACCCTGGCCATGGCTAATGAGCCGCCCATCGGGGTGTGCCTCCAGTTTTCTGCGCTGCCGGAGAGCCCGTTGATCTACAAGGTGATGGGGAGCGAATGGCGTCAGCTCTACCCCACCGACGAGGTGGAGGGCATCAGCGATGTGACCCTGGACACGGGGGCACGCCGTCTCTGCTTCACTATCGAGGACAACTCGGCCGTCGATGGGGACCCGACGGAGGGGACCATAAGGGACCCGATAGTGGTGGGGAGCCCGCAGCCGCCAGCAGGAAGTCCACCGCCAGCGAGGAGTCTGCCGCGGACGGGGGCAGGCGACGGAGCCGAAGGAGTGGGTAGTCTCCCCCTGTGGGCGGGGCTGGGCCTGGCAGGGCTGGGCCTGGCGGTGGCCATTCTGGGCGTGAGGCGGCGGCGTCGGGGCGTCTGAGACGGGCGGCGCCGGGGGCGAGCCACACATATGCCATACGCCCCCGGCGCCGCATAGCCACGCGCGGGAGCGCCCGATTCGGTGGTCCTGCGCTCCTCTGAGCCCGGCTCACCGCTCTCGCTCCGTTCGGCACGTCGAATCAACTCGGGCCGGCTGTCAGTTTGGAGCGGGAAAAGCTGTTCGCCACCGCCCATCACTTGACCGTCCCTGCTGGCATCGTTCGAGCTGGCCTTGCTCTTGACGGACAGTAGACCAGGCCAGACGCCGGGCGCGCCCTGGCAGAGGGCCAAGGGCCGGGCCGGACTGCTCTTTCGGGCAACGATTTCATAACTCTACCGGCGGAGATGGAGTTGCCGCTATTAGGATGCCCAGCCTCCTCGCCTGAAAACATTAAGGAGAAATGAAGCTGGTATGAAGCTCGGGCGAGCGGGGGTGCCGGCCACCGCAGGTGCGCCGGTGCGGGACCGCGCCGTCACCCCGTCGCCAGCCCGCTCCCCGCTTCGCTCCCTGCAGAGGGGGTGAAGACGAACATTACTGGTGTCTGGGAATCGTTACCCAAGGTGTTACTGGAGCGGGGTGACGGGGGTCTCGGGCGATGGAGCGAGCTGCCAGGTAGATACGCTCTGGGTCAGTCACGGCCATTGATGACCAACTAGATGACCAACTGTCAAGTAGTCGGTAACAGTGGTGGCTGTCAGGGCTTGCAAGGTGCCCATTCCAGATACGAAAATGACGCCGGTGGAGCGCTCCAGGGCGGGGCCTAGTTACCCATGTGGCCGTTGCCCTCGAACTCCTCCTCTTCCTCCTCTTCTTCCTCCTCCGAGTAGACGCCCTCCTCACGGCCCACCCAGACGGTCACCACGAAGTCCTCCCGCATGGGGTCGGTGGTGAGGACGAGCCGCTCGTCGATCTCGCCGATGAGCTGACGTATCTCGTCCTGGGTGAGGCGCTCGGTGACGCAGAGGGTAGCGTAGACCACGGTAGGACTGTAGTGGATGTCCACCCGGCCCACCTCGTCCTCGTCCAGCTCCACCGTGTAGCACTCGGAGTAGGGGGTGCGACACTCTCTCTCGAAGTGAAAACCGCCCATGGAGACCCTCCTTATTAATAACGGTCGAGACCTCGCAGTCGTGCCGGGGTGCCGCCTAGGGGCGCACGTGGCCGTCACCCAGGACGAACCACTTGTAGGTGGTGATCTCCCGCAGCCCCACGGGGCCACGGGCGATGGTCTTCTGGGTGGAGTCTATGATCTCCGCCCCCAGGCCGAACTGCGCCCCGTCCGTGAACTGGGTGCTGGCGTTCACGTAGACCACCGCGGTGTCCACCTCGTCCAGGAAACGCATGGCCGCCGAGTAGTCCTCGGTGACGATGGCGTCGGAGTGGCCGCTGCCGTAGCGCTCTATGTGCTCCAGCGCCTCCTCCAGCGAGTCCACCACACGCACCGCCGCCACGGGGGCCAGGAACTCCCTGCCGAAATCGTCCGGGCTGGCGGGGCGCAGGGCCAGACCCTCCACCGCCGCCCCCTCCAGGATGGCCAGCGAGGGAGCGTCGCAGCGCATCTCGATGCCCGCTCTCGCCCACTCCCGGGCGATGCGAGGCAGGAAGAGAGGGGCGATCTCCCGGTGCACCAGGAGGGTGTCCAGGGCGTTGCAGATGCTCCACTTGCGGCACTTGGCGTTGAAGACCACCCGCACCGCCTTCTCCAGGTCAGCGGCGCGATCCACATAGGTGTGGCAGACGCCGATGCCTCCCGTGAGGACGGGCATGGTGGCGTTCTCGGCCACGAAGCGGATCAGCTCCGCCCCGCCTCTCGGCACCACCAGGTCTATGTACTCCCGCATCCGCAGGAGCTGGCCCACCAGGGCGCGATCCGTGTTCTCGATGAGCTGGACGGCATCGGCCGGCGCCCCTGCCAGGGCGATGCCCTCCCTGAGGATGGCCGCCAGAGCACGGTTGGAGTTGATGGCCTCCTTGCCACCCCGCAGGACGACGGCGCTCCCCGCCTTCAGGCAGAGGGAGGCGATGTCCACGGTCACGTTGGGCCGGCTCTCGTAGATGGCGGCGATGACGCCCAGAGGCACCCGCTTCCTCCCCACCTTCATCCCGTTGGGGAGGGTGCGCATCTCTATCACCTCGCCCACCGGGTCGGGAAGAGCGGCCACGTTGAGGACGTCAGCGGCGATGGCCTCCAGCTTCTGGGCCGAGAGCTGGAGCCGGTCCAGCACCGCCGGGGAGAGGCCGGCCCTGCGGGCCTCCTCACAGTCCCGCTCGTTGGCCCTGAGCACCTCTTCCTGCCTCTCCACCAGCAGCCGGGCCACGTGGCGCAGCGCCTGGTTCTTGGTCTCGGTGGAGAGGCGGGCCAGGGCGCGCGCCGCCTGACGGGCGGCCCGGCCTATAGTCTCCAGCTCCGGGGCTACCGCTGTCATAGGACCACCTCGGTCATCGGGTCTCCAACCCCTCTGGCACGACGGGACAGGCCGCCGCCAGCCTCGCCCCTAGTCACGGGCCGGGTGGCGCGGCCTGGGCACCCTGGTGAAGCTGCGGCCCGAGAGCCCCAGCAGATGGCGGGCCTGCCCCTCCTGGCTGGCCGGCACCCAGACCTCCATCCCGGTCCTGCCCCGCCGCCACTGGGCCGGAATGCCCTGCTTCCGCAGGGTCTGCACGCAGAACTCCGCCTGCTCCCGCGTCGGGGCGCCTGCCACCTTTACCAGCGGGTCGTCTTGGCGACGGAGCTTGAGCAGACGGCGGGCCTGCCGAAGGCCGAACAACACGAAGCGAAGCCTCCTGGCTGCGGCCGAGAGTCCGCTACTTGTGCCGACGCTGCCAGCGGGTCCTCTTCCGTAGCTTCTTGTACTTGTGTCGCCGTATCTTGCGGCGACGCCACTTGATTACGGAGCCCATTAAGGCCGGCTCTACCTCCCTCTCTGGATATTATCGCCTGATGGGCCTGAACTTGACTATAGTCGCCTCGGGCGTCACATCGTCGAAGACGGCCTCCACCGGCATGCCGATGTGGACCTCGTCCAGCCCCGCCTCGACGATGTTGGTGGTGAGTCGCGGCCCCTCCTCCAGCTCCACGATGGCCAGGATGTAAGGGGCGTCCTCGCGGAAGGAGGACTGGCCCGGCCGCCGGACGATGGTGTAGGTGTAGATGCGGCCCCGGCCGCTGGCCCGCACCCACTCCAGGCTATCGGACAGGCAGTCCGGGCAGAAGCGCCGCGGATAGAAGATGTACTGTCCGCAGTCCCGGCAGCGCTGGAGGCGGAACTCGTGGGCCTTGGCCCCCTCCCAGTAGGGGCGCGTCGTCTCGCTGGGCCGGGGTATGGGCTTACGGTACTCGCGCTGCTGTGTCGTCATCTCTACACTCCCAGCACCAAGGAGCACTCCTCGTTCAGGACGCCGCCGTTACCGTTGACGAAGGCCAGCTCGCAGTCCTTCACCTGGCGCTGGCCGGCCCGGCCCTGAAGCTGGCGCACCGCCTCCGTGACATGGGTCATGCCGCCGGCCAGCCCCGCCTGCCCGAAGGAGAGCTGCCCGCCGTGGGTGTTCAGGGGCAGGTCACCCTTGTAGGTCAGGTCGTGCTCCTCCACGAAGGGGCCGCCCTGCCCCTTGGGGCAGAAGCCGGCGTCCTCCAGGGTGATGATGACGGTGATGGTGTAACAGTCGTACACGGAGACCAGATCCACGTCCCTGGGCGTCACCCCGGCCATCTCGAAGGCCCTGCCGGCCGCCACGGCGATCCCGGAAGAGGTGAGAGAGGGGGCCTGGGCGGGCAGGTTGTTGGTGATACACTCACCGGCCCCCAGTAGCCAGACCGGGCGGTGGGGGGAGTCCTTGGCCCGCTCGGGGGAGGTCACCACCACGGCATTGGCGTAGGTGCAGGGCATGACGATCTCGTACAGATGGAGGGGGTCGCAGATGAGGGGGGAGTTGAGGACGTCATCTATGGTCAGGGTCTGGTCGAAGAAGATGGCGTCCGGGTTGGCGTTGGCGTTGAAGCGCTGGTCCACCGCCACCTTGGCCATCTGGCGTGGCGTGGTGCCGTACTCGTACATGTGGCGCATGGCGATCATGGCGTAGCCCTCGTTGGCCACGCCGATGCCGTAGGGAGCGTCGAACTCCCGCGCCGGGGTGCGGGCGGGCCTCCCGCCGCGGCGGGCATAGAAGAGGTCGGGGTCCAGGACGTCGCCCGCCACGCAGAGGACGGTGTTGCAGAGCCCCCCGGCGATGGCGGCTGCCGCCCGCCAGACGGCCCCGCAGGCGGAGGCGCCGCCGATGTCCACCACATTAGCGTAGCGGGGCTGCATCTTCAGGTAGTCGGCCAGGATGGAGGGCCAGAGCATCGTCTCCTCCCCCATAGGCGGGAGGACGATGAGGCCGTCTATGTCCTTCTTCTCCAGCCCGGCGTCCCGGATGGCCAGGCGGGCCGCCTCTGCCAGCAGCTCCACCGCCGGCGTCCCCTCCGATTTGCGCTGGGGCTTCGTCTCGCTCAGCCCCACGATGGCGGCCTTCCGCTTCAGAGTCATGGACACACCTCCTGCCTAGAGGAGTACCAGGTTGTCCCGGTGCACCACTTCCTGGCCGTAAGCGTAGCCCAGGGCCGCCTCTATCTGGTGCGAGTGCAGCCCTCGCACCGCCATCACTTCGCGGGAGCTGTAGTTGGCGATGCCGCAGGCCACTCTCCGGCCCTCCTCGTCTACGATAGCCACTACGTCGCCCCGCTGGAAGTCTCCCTGGACCGCCTTGACGCCAGCGGGCAGGAGGCTGGCGCGGCCGCTGCGCAGCGCCCGCACCGCCCCAGCATCCACCACGATGCTCCCCCGCAGGGAGAGGCCAGCCAGCATCCAGCGCTTGCGGCTCTCCAGGCGGTCCACGGTGGCGGGGAAAAAGGTGCCCAACTCCTCTCCCTGGGCCAGCCGCACCAGGGCGCCGGGCTCCCGGCCGTGGGCTATCACCACGTCGGTGCCGCCGCTGGTGGCCAGACGGGCCGCCTCCACCTTGGTGGCCATGCCGCCCACGCCCAGGCCGTGGCTCTCCCCGGCTAGCCGCACGATGCGCTCGTCGATGCGCTCCACCCGCCGTATGAGCTGGGCCGAGGGATCCAGGTGAGGGTCCGCCGTGTAGAGGCCCTCGGTATCGGTGAGGATGACCAGCAGGTCGGCGTCCACCAGGTTGGCCACCAGGGCGGAGAGGTTGTCGTTGTCGCCGATCTTGGCGCCGGCTATCTCGTCCACCGCTACCACGTCGTTCTCGTTGATGATGGGGACCACTCGCAGCTTGAGGAGCCCCAGTAGGGTGTTGCGGGCGTTCAGGTAGCCCTGGCGATCGGCCAGGTCGCGACGGGTGAGCAGGGTCTGGGCGATGACGATATCGTGCCAGGAGAAGAGCTGCTGGTAGGCCTGCATCAGGTCGCTCTGGCCCACGGCCGCCAGCACCTGTCGTAGGGGGATGTCCCGTCGCTCCTGGCGTAGGCCCAGGCGATGTCGCCCGGCGGCGATGGCCCCGGAGCTGACGATGAGGACCTCGCAGCCCAGCCGGTGGAGGCGGGCCACCTGGCCCACCAGTCCGGCCATCACCTCCAGGTCCAGCCGTTCGCCGCCGGCTGTGAGGAGGCTGGTGCCCAGCTTGGCCACGATGCGCCGGTAGCGGGGGCCGGTGGACGCGGGACTGAGGCCTCTCTCAGGCCGGGGAGTGGGAGTTACCAGCTCTGTCACGCGCACCTTTCGACTAAAGAGGGGCGCAGCCGCCCCTTTCGCCCGTCATCTGGCAATTATAACAACCGCCTTTCTGTGTCAACAAGGAAGGGGCTCCCGCGCCGAGGTGGTCGCGCACTGCCATGCGCACACCGGGAGGGCGAGCAGGCTAGTCCGTTAGCGGTGCGCGTGATAGAATTCCGCGCTCGGAGGAAGCGAGATGACCATCTACCTGAAGAGCGCTCTCGTCGTCCTGACCGTCCTGACGGGCGCCCTCCTGGGCGCCGGCGGCCCCGCCCACGCCCTCCACCTGCCGCTGGCGGAGCGGGCCGGCCCTGCCACCGTTTCCCCGTGCGGCGAGGCCGGTTGCCAGGCGGCGCTGACGGCCATCAACGGGCCCCAGGTGGAGCCGGGCCCGGGCGTCCCCCAGGATGAGACCAGGGCTACCTCCGACATCCTCCGCCTCTCTCTGATAACGGCGGGCGCCGTGGCCGGAGCGGCCCTGCTGGGGCTGCTCTTCACCGCCATCCGCCACCTCATCGGCTACGAGCCGCACCGCCCCGGCTCCTCCGGGTGGAGCGAGCACTCCGACGGCCACTAGGCCCCTCCGCCCCTCGCCGAGTAGACGGGCATCCCGGGCGGCCCTATAATGGCCCCGGATAGCACAGATATTCGAGAGGAGCCGGCTGTGGGGGAGAGGGCCATCTCCGGCAGGGCCCAGGCCGAGGACCTGGCCATAGAGGGCGCCCTCAGGCCGCGCCGCCTGGACGAGTTCGTGGGCCAGGACCGCTTGCGGGAGAACCTGGCCATCGCCATCGCCGCCGCCAAGCAGCGAGGGGAGCCCCTGGACCACATCCTCTTCTTCGGGCCGCCGGGCCTGGGAAAGACGACACTGGCCCACATCATCGCCCACGAGATGGGGGTCTCCATACGGGTCACCTCGGGCCCGGCCATCGAGAGGCCGGGCGACCTGGCGGCCATCCTGACAGCCCTCCAGCCCGGGGACGTCCTCTTCATAGACGAGGTCCACCGCCTGCCCAGGACGGCAGAGGAGGTCCTCTACCCGGCCCTGGAGGACTACGCCCTGGACATCGTCCTGGGGAAGGGACCAGGAGCACGCTCCGTCCGCCTCACCCTGCCCCGCTTCACCCTCGTAGGCGCCACCACCCGCTACGCCCTCCTGAGCTCCCCCCTCCGGGACCGCTTCGGTGCGGTCTACCGACTGGACTTCTACCGGGAGGAGGAGATAGTGGCCATCCTGGAGCGGAACGCCGCCGCCCTGGGGATCGCCATAGACCGGGATGGAGCCAGGGAGATCGCTCGCCGCTCCCGGGGGACGCCGCGGGTGGCCATCCGTCTCCTGCGCCGCGCCCGCGACTACGCCCAGGTGCGGGCCGATGGCGCCATCACCGGTGAGGTGGCGCGCCAGGCGCTGGCCCAGCTCGAGGTGGACGAGCTGGGGCTGGACCAGGTGGACCACAAGCTCCTCCAGGCCATCATCGAGAAGTTCGGCGGCGGGCCGGTGGGGCTGGACACCATAGCCGCCGCCGTGTCCGAGGAGCCGGACACCATCATGGAGGTCTATGAGCCTTATCTGATGCAGGCCGGGCTCATAAAGCGGACGCCACGGGGCCGCGTCGCCACGCCGCGGGCCTACCAGCACCTGGGGCTGGAGCCGCCGGGGAACCCCCAGGGGCGCCTCTGGGACTAGAGACCCAGCTTGCCCGGGTTCAGCAGGCCCTGAGGGTCCAGCGCCCGCTTGATGGCCCGCATCACCTCCAGCCCCGGGCCGTGCTCCCGCTCCATCAGGTGGGCGAGCTTTATCCCCACCCCGTGACACTGCTCCATGGAGCCGCCCATCTCCTGGGCCAGAGAGAGGAGCTCGTCCACCACGGCGGCCAGGGAGGCGGCGCCATCGGCGCTGCCGTCCGGCTGGACCATCACCACGTCGAACAGGCCGGGCTTTCCCCAGATGCCGTACTCCAGGGGGTAGACCCCCGCCCGGTCCAGCACCTGCTGGCTGAGGCGCTGGTACTCCAGCACCCGGGAGGGCGGCAGGGAGACGTGCACGTAGTCGAAGCGGCCGCCGGGCACGGGCTCCCGACGCCGCGCCTGCGTCCGCCCGCGAGCGAAGCGCAGGGCCAGGTCGTGCCGGTGCTGCCAGAAGCGCCGCGCCTCCTCCAGGGGCAGGGGCTGGCCGCCGTGAGAACGGCAGATGGCGTCCGCGCGGGAGGACTGGGCCGCTACCTCCTCCCGGAAGCCCTCGAAGACCAGGTAGAGGCGCGCCCCCTCCGACTCCGCCCTGCCGCCGCCCGCCGGCGGGACGAAGTCCTCGCCGTAGTCCAGGACGGAGGGGACGAGACCGATCTCGTGCATCGCTAGGATGGCCCGGAACCCTTCGGCGAAGCCCTGGAAGAGGTAGGCAGCCAGGGCCCGCTCCTCTGGCTGGGGCACCGCTTTGAGGACGGCCTCGGTGATGACTCCGAAGCAGCCTTCCGTGCCGATGAACAGGTGCTTGAGGTCCAGCCCCACCGAGGTGCCCTCCACGCCGCGCGTCCGCAACACCCGGCCGTCCGCCAGGACTACCGTCAGGCCCAGCACCTGGTCGCCCATGGAGCCGTAGCGCCCCACCCGGTAGCCCATGCCGTTGGTGGATATGGCCCCGCCCACCGTGGCTATGGGCAGGGACCAGGGGTCATGGGCCAGCATGAGACCGTGACGGGAGAGCTCCCGGTCCAGCCGCTCCAGGATCACCCCTGCCTCCGTCCAGACCCGCTGGCCCGGCCCGTCCACCTCCAGGACGCGGTCCAGGCCGGACAGATCCAGCACCAGCGAGGGCACGAGGGGGATGGCGCCTCCCATCACCCCCGTCCCCCCACCGTAGGGGACGACGGGCAGCCGCCACTCCGAGGCCAGGGCCATGACGCGGGAGACCTCCTCAGTGGAGCGGGGGCGTGCCGCCAGGAGCGGCTGCGGCTGGATCTCCTTTAGCTGGGGGAAGGCGCGGTTAGGGCCGAGGGCATCCCAGGCGTAGCGATCCAGCGCCTCCCGCACCACCTGGATACCCTCCCCCTCCAGAGCGTCAGCCAGCGTCCGCGCCAATGAGTCCACGTCCACGGACTTCACCTCCACGGCGATTATAAGCTACCGCACCGACACAGCGAGGTCGCTCAGGGGACGGAGAGGGGCCCCGGCGCCTCCTCCCTCCGGCCGTCCTCGGGGAGGACGGGCAGGCCCTGCGCATAGGCCATCTGGTGCAGGCGAGCGTACAGCCCGCCCCGCGCCAGCAGGTCGGCGTGCCTCCCCTCCTCGACGACACGACCGCCGTCCAGGACGACGATGCGGTCCGCCGCCCGCACCGTGGCCAGCCGGTGGGCGATGACGAAGGCGGTCCGGCTCGCCAGCAGGCGGGACAGCGCCCGTTTCAGGAGGCGCTCCGTGACCGGGTCCACACTGGCCGTCGCCTCGTCCAGGATGAGGATCCGGGGGTCGGCCAGAACGGCCCGGGCGAAGCTGATGAGCTGCCGCTGCCCCAGCGAGAGGTTCTGCCCGCGCTCCCTGACGGGGGTCTCGTAGCCCTGGGGGAGGCGCAGGATGAGCTCGTGGGCGCCCACCGCTCGCGCCGCCGCCTCCACCTCCTCATCGCTCGCCTCGGGGCGGCCGTAGCGGATGTTCTCCCGCACCGTTCCGGAGAACAGGAAGGGGTCCTGCAAGACCATCCCCAGCCTGCGAGTGAGGGAGCTGCGCCGGATGCGCCTTATGTCGACCCCGTCGATGAGGAGGCGCCCGCTGGTGACATCGTAGAAGCGGGCCACCAGGGCTACCAGGGTGCTCTTGCCGGCTCCCGTGGGCCCCACGATGGCCACCGTCTCTCCCGAGCGGACGCGCAGGTCGATATCGTGCAACACCTCCACGCCCGGCACGTAGCTGAAGTGGACGTGCTGGAACTCCACCTCGCCACGGATATCGGGCAGGTCGATGGCGTCCGGGGCATCCTGCACCTCCGGCTCCGTGTCCAGCACCTCCAGGATGCGGGCGCCAGCGGCCATCGCCCGCTGGAGCTGGGTGTACTGCATCACCAGGTTGCGGATGGGATCGAAGAAGCGCTGGATGTAGAGGGCGAAGGCGATGAAGGCTCCCACCCCGAGCTCGCCCTGCATCACCCTCGTGCCGCCGAAAATGATGACCAGGGCAGTCGCCACCGCCACCGCCAGCTCCACCAGAGGCATCACGGTGGCGGTGAGCCGGCCCGCCTCCACGTTGGCCGTCAGGTTGTCGGCATTGACGCGGTCGAATCGGCGCAGGTTCTCCTCCTCCCGGGTCAGGCTCTGGATGGCCCGCACGCCAGAGACGTTCTCCTGCAGACTGGCGTTGACGATGGCCACCGCCTCCCGCACCCGCAGGAAGGCCCGCCTGGCCCGCGCCTGCCACAGGAGCATGCCCAGCACCAGCGCCGGCACCACCGCCAGCGTCACCAGCGCCAGGAGCACGTCCTGATAGACCAGGAAGAAGACCACCAGACCCAGCCCCAGCATGTCCGACATGATGACGATGACGCCGCCGGTGATGAGCTCCTGCAGGGCCGCCACGTCGTTCTGGACGCGGGACATGACGCGTCCCACCTCGTTGCGGTCCATGAAACCCACCGACAGGCGCTGGATGTGGTCGAAGAGCTGGGTGCGCAGCGTGTAGAGGACGCTGTGCCCTACCCTTGCCGTCACCAGTTGCTGGACGGTCTGAGCGGCCCAGGCCACGACGGCCAGCCCCGCCAGCAGCCCGGCGATGACGAGAAGGCCGGCCATGTCCCGCCCCGCCACGAAGCGGTCCACCGCCCGGCCCACCAGCCAGGGCTGGGCATAGGAGGCCCCGGCTGAGGCCAGCACCGCCACCAGGGCCAGCGCCAGCCGCCCCCGGTAGGGACGCAGGTAGGGGAGGAACCGCCGCACCACCGTGTGGTCATAGATGCGGCCCTCTCCCTCCTCCTCCCACGTGCCGCGGCGGAAGACCGCCGCCGGGCCGTGCCCGTGTCCCGCTCCCGCCCACATGGCTACATGTGGCCCGCCCGCGTCGGCCCAGACAGGCCCATCCCCTCCTCCTGCTCCCGCAGCTCCTGCTCGTAGATCTGGCGGTAGAGGCCGCCTAGCCGCAGCAGCTCCTCGTGGCGGCCCCGCTCCACGATGCGACCGTCCTTCAGCACCAGCACCTGGTCGGCCGCCTGCACCGTGCGCAGGCGATGAGCGATAACGAAGGTGGTGCGCCCCTTCATTGCCTCCGCCAGCGCCTGCTGTATCAGGTACTCCGTCTCAGCATCCACGCTGGACGTGGAATCGTCCAGGATGAGGACGCGGGGATCGCGCAGGAGGGTGCGAGCGATGGCTATCCGCTGCTTCTGGCCCCCGGACAGGGTGACGCCCCGCTCTCCCACCCAGGTATCGTAGCCCTCGGGCAGGGAGACGATGAAGTCATGGATGCGGGCTATCTTGGCCACCCGCTCTATCTCCTCCTGGGTGGCCCAGGGCGCTCCGTAAGCGATGTTGTCCCGCAGGGTGGCCGAGAAGAGGAAGACGTCCTGGGGGACGACTCCCACCGCCCGCCGCAGCGAGGCGAGGGTCACGTCCCGCACGTCCACCCCGTCGATGGTGATGCGGCCGGCGGTCACATCGTAGAAACGGGGGATCAGGTTGACGATGGTGGTCTTGCCGCTCCCCGCCGGCCCCAGCAACGCCACCACCTCCCCTGGACGGGCCTCCAGATCGATCTCCCACAGGGCGGGGGAGCGGGAGTCGTAGCTGAAGGAGACCCCCTCGAAGCGGACGTGTCCTTTCACGTCCCGCAGGACGACAGCCCCCGGCTTCTCCTTCACCTCCGGCTCGGCGTCCAGCACCTCGTAGATTCGCTGGGCGGCCGAGAGGGCCCGCGTGTAGACGGCCACCACCCACCCCAGGGCCCGCACCGGCATCTGCAGCAGCGTCAGATAGAGGAGGAAGGCGGCCAGCTCGCCGGCCGTGAGGGCCCCGTTCCTGGTCTGCCAGCCACCGAAGAGGAGGACGGCGATGATGGCCAGCATCCACAGCCCGTTCAACAGCGGCCCCTGCACCGCCTGGATGCGGCTGGCGGCGTAGGAATCGGCGAAGAGGGCCTGGGCCTCCGCCGCGAACCGCCGGCCCTCATACTCCTCCCGCCCGAAGGCCTTCACCACGCGGAAGCCGGCCAGCGCCTCCTGCAGGACGGTGGTGAGGCGCCCCATGCCCTCCTGCACCCGCAGCCAGAGCGGGCGCAGCGACAGGCTCATGGCCGTGGAGCGCCAGACGATGAGAGGGACGAAGGCCCAGGCCACCAGCGTCAGCCGCCAGTCGCTCCAGGCCATGAAGGCCAGCACCACCAGCAGCAGAAGGGCCAGATAGGCCAGCCGCAGCACCCCGAAGTTGACGAAGAGCCGCACCGCCTCCACGTCCTGGGTGGCCCGGGACATGAGCTGTCCCGTCTGAGCGCGGTCGTGAAAGGCAAAGGAGAGACGCTGCAGACGGTCGTAGAGCTGGTTGCGCAGCTCGTAGGCCACCCGCTGGGCCACCCACTCCGAGAGGTACTGCTGCCCGTAGGCGAAGACCCCTCTCAGAAGGGCGGCCCCCACCACCGCCAGGGCGGCGGTGGCCAGGGCAGCCGTGTTCCCCCGGTCGATGCCGAAGTCGATGGCCCAGCGGATGAGCTGGGGCATCGCCAGAGCAAAGCCAGCGGCCCCGGCGGTGCACAGGAGGGCGAGGGCCAGCCGCAGACGGTAGGAGCGCAGGAGCGCCAGCACCCGGAGGAGGTACATCGTCACACCCTGATACATCCATTCTATACCCACCGTCCCCGCCCTCAAAGGCCGTGCCCTCCCCCGCTGAGGGGTGCTACAATGGCGGCGGAGATGAGGGCCCTGGAAGTAAAGCGCCGCGTCCGCCCTATGGAGCTGGCCGACATCCCCCAGGTGGAGCGGATAGAGCGGGAGGCCTTCCCCACCACCTGGCCCCCCACCTCCTTTCACTACGAGCTGAGGCAGAACCGCATCGCCCGCTATCTGGTGGCCGTGGAGGCGGTGGACCGCCCCACCCAGCCACCGCTACCCGTCACCGGGACGGGCCTGGGGCGTCTCCTGGAGGGGATGCGCGACGTCCTCCTGGGGGGGCGGGAGGCCACAGAGGGCCAGACGGTGACGGGGTACGTAGGGCTCTGGCTCCCGGCCTATGAGGCGCATATCGTCGCCATAGCCGTGCGTGAGGCCCAGCGCCGCCAGGGCATCGGCGAGATGCTCCTCCAGGCGGCCCTGGAGCTGGCCGCCTCCCTGGGCCGCTCGCTGGTGACGCTGGAGTGCCGCGTCTCCAACCAGCCCGCCCTGGCCCTCTACCACAAGCACGGTTTCCAGAGGGTGGGCATCCGCCCCCGCTACTACTCCGACAACCAGGAGGACGCCTACGTCCTCAACCTGGAGGGGGTGGACACCCCGGCCTACCAGAGTCGTCTGCGGGAGCTGAAGAAGCAGCACCGTCAGCGCTGGGGCGAATACGAGATCAGCCTGCGCCAGGAGGTCTGAAGTGGCGTCCACCACGGAGCTGGCCATCGAGAGGATCCGCCGTCATCTGGAGAGGGTGCCCTGGCTGCGGGGCCGCGGCCCCGTCTCCTACGACTACGGTCAGTGGGTGGACAACGTCCACCACAGCCTCGTCACCCTCTTCGGCGAGGACTCGCCGGAGGCCCAGGGCTTCCTGGAGATCGTGGGGATGGGGGCGGAGGAGCGGGGCTGGGGCGTGCCCCTGGCGCCCAATCACCCCTGGGGGCTCCGGGCACGGCTGGACAGGGCAGAGGCCTACCTCCGGCAGCTACTGGAGCGCCTGGAGGGCCAGCGCTAGGCCGGCTGCTCCTCCTTGGCCTTGGCAGCGATGCCTATCAGCTCCGCCGCCAGGTCCAGGGGCAGCCGCGAGGTGACGATGGTCAGGTCGTAGTAGTTGGGGTCGTTGGGGTCCACCTTCCAGAAGCGCTTGTAGAAGAGAACACGCGCCCTCTCCACCGCCTGCACCTGGCGGGCCGCCTCCTCCGCCGAGACTCCCTCGCGCAGGGCGTAGCGCTGGAGGCGCACCGGCTCCGGCGCCAGGGTGAGGACGTGCAGGGCGGCCGGGAAGTCCTTGAGGATCATGTGGCTCCCCCGGCCCAGGATCACCACGTCGCCCCGCTGGGCCAGCTCTCTCACCACGCCCGAGAGGACGTTGACATACAGGGCTGGGTCCACCCCCTCCTGCCCCTCCTCTTCCTCCCTGGTCAACTCATCGTAGCTGCGGGAGAAGAGCATCTCCAGGCCGCCACCGCCGGCTATCGGGTCGGTGCCCAGGAGAGCGGAACGCTCCAGGAAGCTGCGCAGGAGGTGGGCTAGCCGTTCCCGCAGCCCCTGGACGCGTTCGTCCACGGCGGCCACCTGCTCCACCGGCACCCCAAGGCGACGAGCCGCGTCCAGGAGGATCTGCTGGTCCACGTAGTCGATCCCCAGCCGCTGGGCCACCAGGTGTACCAGCTCCCGCGCCCCGCTCCCCGGCGCTCCCGAGATGGTTATGACCGGCATTCCCTCAGCCCCCTCGAAAGCCTCTCAGGCAGACTAAAGATACACCGTCGCTGGCCCCCTGGGAACCTTTTGCGCCCGGACTGCGCTAAAATGGCCCCGGCGAGGCCATGAAAGCCAGCGCTCAGCGGGCCTATCGCCTGCCTTACTCGTACATTGCGCGCTTCGCTCTGGCGGTGCTGTCGGGGCGCAAGCGGGACGTGGGCAAGGACGCCGGGGCCGTCCTGGCCAGCGTCCGCCTGCCCACGCGCATCGTGGGCGATGAGCATATACCGGTCTCCGGGCCCTTCGTCCTCATCGCTAATCACTATGACCGCCCGGGCCTGAGGGTCTTCTGGGGCGGGATGCTTCTGACCTGGGCCGTCTGGCGCCGCCGGGGGGACGCCCCCCGCTGGCTCATGACCAGCGAGTGGTACAACTTCCGGCTGGGGCCCGTCCCCGTCCCCCCGGCCGTCCTGCGCTGGGTCTTCCGGCGGCTGGCCCGGGTCTACAGCCTGGTGATAGTCCCCCGGCCGCAGGAGCGGGCAGCGGGACGGGCGGCCGCCATGCGGGCCATCATGGAGGTGGTGCGAAAGGACGGGCAGCCCATAGCCCTCTTCCCGGAAGGGACGGGCCACGGCACCCTCATTCTGCCCCCGGAGGGCGTGGGCGCTCTCCTCCTGGGGCTGAGCGAGCGGGGCGTCCCCACCCTCCCGGCCGGCCTATACGAGGAGGGGGGGACGTTGGTGGCGCGCTTCGGCCCGCCGCTGCTCGTTCAAGCGACGGCGCAGGACAGGGAGGAGCGCTACCGCCAGGCCCGGGACGAGGCGATGATGGCCATCGGCCGGCTGCTGCCCCGCGCCCTGTGGGGCGTCTACGCCCTGGACCTGGAGCGGGCCCTGGAGCGAGGCCAGCACATGGCCTGAGCGCCATCTTGTCCCCAAGGAGGGCTGGCGGCATAGTAAGAGCAGGACAGGAAAGGGGATGAGGGAATGACCCTTCCCCGGCACGCCCTCCCCCTCACCAACCGCCTGCTGTACGCCTTCGGCAGCTTCGGGGGGAACGCGCTCTCCCGCTCCCGCGACCTCTGGCTCATCTACTTCTACGCCCCGCCGCCCGATGCCGATATCCCCCAGCGGGTGCCCGTGCTGGCGCTGGGGGCTATCCTGCTGGCCACCAGGCTAATAGAGGCCCTGGACGACCCGTTCATCGGCTGGTGGAGCGACCGCACCCGCAGTCGCTGGGGCCGGCGGATACCCTTCGTGGTGCTCTCCACGCCCTTCCTGGCCCTCTTCGCCGTCCTCATCTGGACGCCGCCCCAGGAGCGAGAGGGGCTGCTGAACATCATCTATCTGTTCATCATCCTGGAGGCGTTCCACCTGTTCAGCACCCTCTCGGGCGGCCCCTTCGAGTCGCTGCTGCCTGAGATCGCTCCCCGCTCTCAGGACAGGGTGAACATCGTCACCTGGCAGGTCTTCTTCGGCACCCTGGGCTCCTTCGTGGCCCTGGTGGTGAGCGGCATCATCGTGGACATCTGGGGCTTCACGGCCATGGGGATCGTGATGGCCGTCATCGCCTTCCTCTCCCGCTACATAGGGCTGCTGGGGGCCTGGCGCTACACGCGGCGAGACATAGAGCCCGCCTCCATAGACCTCATCAGCGCCGTCCGGTCCACGCTGGCCAACAGCCAGTTCCGCTACTTCCTGCCTACCTTCATCATGTTCAACGCCTCCATCGGCATGCTGACGGCCGCCCTGCCCTACTGGGTGAACGCCGTGCTGATGAGAGGCGTAAAGCCGGAGATCGCCCGTCTGGAGGCGGGCAGCGAGCTGCGCCTGAACCTGGGGTTCGCCACGCTGGGGGTGGGGGTGGGGACGGTTACCGGCCTCCTCACCCTGTCTGCCATCATCGTTGTGCTGCTGTCGCTGCCCCTGGTCTACCGGCTGGCGGTGAAGCGGGGCAAGGCCTGGGTATACTCGGCGGCCCTGGTCTTCGCCAGCCTTTACATGCCCTGGCTGGGGATCATGGGCTTCATCCCGGGCGTGGACAAGCTGCTGCAGGGGATCATCTTCGTGGCCCTCATAGGGCTGCCCATGACGGCTGTCTTCACCTTCCCCAACGCCATCCAGGCCGACATCATAGACTATGACGCCCTCCTGACCGGCCAGAGACGGGAGGCCATCTACTACGGGACGCAGGCGACGCTGGAGAAGATCGCCGGCGCCATCTTCCCCGTCATCCTCTCGGGGCTTCTCGTCCTGGGCTCCAGCGCCGAAGACCCTCTCGGGATAAGGCTGGTGGGGCCGGTGGCCGGCCTCCTCTCCTTCCTGGGCTGGATCACCTTCCGTGGCTACCGTCTACCGGACGACGTGACGCCGGAGACGGTGGAGAGGGCCGGCCTCAAGGCCGGTGCATGACGTCCGCTCCGCCGGGCCCTAGTCCGGCGCTGGCGCTGGCGAGCCAGATGGCGTGGGCGCTGCCCTCTCCGGGCCGAAGACTATCTGCACCCTGTCCCCGTCCCGGGGGACGTAGTCCTCGAAGTCCAGCCGGCGCTCTCCGTTGACGAAGACCTGGACCACGCCCGGCTGGCCCTGGTCCGGCCCCTCCTGGCAGATGTCGCCGTTGCGGAAGACCCGCGGGTCCCCCGGCACCTGCAGAGTGTCCCGGGTCAGGACGCCGCCGGAGCCCAGGGCACGGCCGGCGTACTCGAAGAACCGCACCAGGCTGGCCCCTCGCCCTTCCTCGCTGGCGAACTGGGGATGCAGGTGGATGTAGCCATCGCCGTGGGTATGGACGCCGCCCGGGAACGAGGGCAGAGGGGGCTGACGGGTGCCACAGATGATGATCTCATAGGCGGCGTGCATGTGGTCGCCGATGCGAGGGCTGGCCGTGGAGGTCTCGCGGAAGAGCACCAGCCCCAGGAAGATGGCCACCACGGCGACGATGATCCCGACCACTGGCAGCCAGGGCGGAATGTAGAAACCACCTCCGCCTCTGGCCACCTTCGGCTGGGGGGCGGCGCCCCTGCCCCTGGGGGCGGGGCCGCTGCGCTGCCAGATGAGGGGGGCCTTCTCCTGCCTGGCCTGCCGGGCCCTCCGGGAACGACGTCGCTCGCGGCGGGACAACTAGCGTCTCTCCATCGGTGTCGTCAGGCCCGGGCGCCCCTGTAGAGGCGGTCCATCTCCTCCACCCGGGCCACGTTCTCCGCCTCGGACGGGTCGGGCCCGGTGCTGAACCAGGCGTCCAGGATCTCCCTGGCCACGGCAGGGGCAGTGGAGCGAAGGCTCAGACAGAGGACGTTGGCCTGGTTCCAGGCCCGCGCCCCGCGGGCCGTCTCGGCGTCGTGGCAGAGGGCCGCCCGCACGCCGGGCACCTTGTTAGCGGCGATGGAGACCCCGGTGCCGGTCCAGCAGCAGAGGATCCCCTGGTCCGCCCGGCCGGAGGCCACAGCCTCCGCCACCTGGCGCGCCACCTCTGCCCACTGGACGGGCTCCCCCCGCAGGGGGCCGAAGAGCTCCACCTCCAGACCGCGGCGTCGCAGCTCCTCCACCAGGTAGTCCGTCAGGACGGTCTTCTCGTCGCTGCCCAGCGCTATGCGCATCTCCAGGGACACCCCCTACGGCCTCCATTATAGGGGACGACGGGGCTACCTACATCTCTCCCAGGCGCCGGAAGGCCCGCGTGGCCCGCGGCGTCTCCTCCACGAACAGGCGGGCCCGGTGTATGCGCAGCGGCGGCCCGGCGAAGCCGAGGGCGGCCGTCACCTGCTCCGCCCGGCCCGCCGTCTGTTGGTCGGTGCGCAGGCGCATACCCAGGATGAAGCTCTCCTCCGTCTCTTCCTCCAGCCAGAGGTCGTAGACCAGGGCGCGCAGGTCGTAGCGGCGCACCTGGCCGTCCCGCAGGTGCTGCCAGGGAAGAGAGTCCAGGGCCAGCAGCCGCTCCACCCGCTCCTCCAGCTCCTGGCGGGAGCGCCCCTCTCGGGCCACCTCCACGCGGTACTCGGCCCAGCGCACCAGAGACTGCAGGGAGGGTTCTCGCAGGCCCACCTCCCGCACCGTCAGCACCTCGGTGCCCGGGACCACCTTGGCGTTGACCTGCTTCAGGAAGTCGCGCAGCGTCATGCGCCGGTAGAGGAAGACGTCCATGAGCTCGCAGGAGGAGGTGACTCCCACCGGGAGGGGGGCGGCCAGGGAGAGGCGGGGGGTGGGGCTGTGGCCCTCGGAGTAGGAGAGGGGGACGCCCGCCCGCCGCAGGGCCCGCTCCCAGTAGCGCATGAGGTCCAGGTGGGCCAGGTATTTGACGGAGTCGCCCCGCCGGAAGGTAGCCCGGAGGCGCTGCACCTTGAGGTTCATGAGCTGCCTCCCCCTTCGCTCAGTCTGGTCACCGTCACCTCCTCTATCTTACGGCCCAGCATACGGGTGATGGCGAAGCGCAGGCCATTGTAGACGAACTGCTCCCCCTCCTCCGGGATGCGGCCCAGATGGTCCAGGATGAAGCCGGCCACCGTCTCGTAGTCCCCCTCAGGGAGGCCGAGTCCTAGCTGCTGGTTGGCATCGTCCACGGACATGCCGCCGTCCAGGCGGTAGGTGCGCTCGTCCAGGGTCACGAACTCCGGCTGGTGAGGGCGCAGCTCGTCGCTGACGGCGCCCACCAGCTCCTCCAGCAGCATCTCCACCGTCACCAGGCCCGCCGTCCCGCCGAACTCGTCCACCACCACCGCCATCTGCTGGCCAGCGTTCTGCATCTCGGCGAAGAGGTCGCCCACCCGCTTGCTCTCGGGGACGAAGAGGGCCGGCCGCATGCACCAGTCGATGGGGCTGTCCCCGGTCAGCTCCCCCAGGGCCAGGCCCCGCAGCACATCCTTGATGTTGACAATGCCGACGACGTTGTCGACGCTCTCCTGGTAGACCGGGAAGCGGGTGTGGGGCGTCTCCACGAAGATCTTGAAGAACTCGGACAGCGTAGTCCCCCTCTCCACCCAGACGATCTCGGTGCGGGGCACCATGACCTCCCCCACCCGCTTGTCGCCGAAGCGGAAGACCCGCTCCAGGAGCCGCGCCTCCTTCTCTTCTACGGCCCCCTCCTCCACGCTGATATCGATGAGGGTGCGCAACTCAGCCTCAGTCACCGTGGGGCCCTCCTCGTACGCCCTGCCCAGGAGGAGGCGGGAGACGATGGTGGGGGCCGCCGCCAGGGGGGCCACCACCGGCTGGAGCAGCCACAGCAGGGCCTCCAGAGGGCGGGCCATCACCAGGGCGAAGCGCTCTCCGGCGTGGGCCGCCAGCACCTTGGGGAGCACCTCCCCCAGGATGGCCACACCGATGGTGAGAACGCCCACGCCCAGCACCAGGCCGCCTATCCCTCCCAGGGCCTGCGCCGTCAGGACGCTGCTGGCTATGGAGGCCAGGATGACGGCCAGGTTCTGCAGAAGGATGACCAGAGTGAAGAAGCGCTCCCGGGCCAACTGGAGGCGGTGGAGGGCCAGGGCGGAGCGGCTCCCCTGCTCCATCAGGTGGCGCACCCGTATGCGGTTGGCGGCCACCACGGCGATCTCCAGCCCGTTCACCAGGGCGAAGGAGAAAAGGCTGATGCCCAGGATGAGAGCGGCCGCCGGGGTAGGGATGCCGCTCACCTGGAAGGTGCTGCCCTCCTGCAGCGAATGGGATGAGGTAGAGAGGCCCAGCTCAGGGGTGAGCATCGGCGGTGCGCTCCGCCCGAAGTGCCCGGCCGTTCACGCCGATTATATGCCTAGCTCTCGGGGCGAAGGGCGGACTCCAGCAGGCCAGCGGCAGCGGTGTAGGGGTCCATTTCGCGGGCGGCGATGGCCCGCGCCAGCCCTTCCAGGGCGCCGTCCTTCTGGGCGATGCGCAAAGACCGCTCCCACAACTGGGAGCGGAGGGCGGTCAGCAGACGGCGCCGGGCCCGCTCCGTCTCCATCTCCTCCCGGGCCGGGGACCGCTCCAGATGGCGGCGGTGCGCCTCCAGTGCCTCCACCAGCTCCGTCACTCCTCCCTCCTTGATGGCCACAGTCTTCACTATGGGCACTCGCCAGCCATCCCCCTTCTCCAGGTTGACGAACTCCGCCAGGTAGTTGGCCAGCAGGTCGGCGCGAGGGAGGTCGGCCTTGTTGACGGTCAGAATGTGGGCGATCTCCAGGATGCCCGCCTTGATGGCCTGTATCTCGTCCCCCGTGCCGGGAACGACGACCACCACCACCGTGTGGGCGGTGTCCATTATCTCTACCTCGTCCTGGCCGGCCCCCACCGTCTCCACAATGATGACGTCCCGTCCCACGGCGTCCAGGACGGTGACCACGTCCAGGGTGGCTGGGGCCAGGCCGCCCACGGCGCCCCGACTGGCCATGCTGCGGATGAACACCCCGGGGTCCGAGGTGAGACCCTGCATACGCACGCGGTCTCCCAGGAGGGCGCCCTGGGTGAAGGGGCTGGTGGGGTCCACCGCCACCACACCCACGGTGAGCCCTCGCTTTCGCAGCTCCCGGGCCAGGGCGAAGATGAGGGTGCTCTTGCCAGCCCCGGCGCCGCCGGTGATGCCCACCACGTGGGCCCGTCCGGTATGCCTGTAAAGGAGGCGGAGCGCCTCTCGCCCCTCGGGGTAACCGTTCTCCACCAGGCTCAACAGGCGGGCCAGCGACCGCCTGTCGCCGCCCAGGGCGTTGTCCACCAGCTCTCGGATCACGACTTCACTCCCACTCCCCGCGGCCGGACGTTCTGTCGCACCCACTCGACGATCTCCTCGGTGGAGGTGCCAGGCCCGAATATGGCCTTGAAGCCCACGCGCTCCAGCTCCGGTATGTCCTCCTGGGGGATGATGCCGCCACCGAAGAGGACAACATCGTCCAGGCCCCGCTTCCGGAGCTCCTCCACCACGCGGGGGAAGAGCTCCAGGTGCGCCCCCGAGAGGATGGAGAGGCCGACGGCATCGGCGTCCTCCTGCAGGGCCGTCTCGGCGATCATCTCCGGCGTCTGCCGGATCCCGGTGTATACCACCTCGAAGCCAGCGTCCCGCAGGGCGCGGGCCACCACCTTGGCGCCGCGGTCGTGTCCGTCCAGCCCAGGCTTGGCGATGACGATCTTCACCTTGCGCTCCTGCGTCATGGGCCATTCCCTCCTAGGGCCGATTATATAGTATGGTTACCCCCCGCAGGAGCGGGGCCGTCCCCGCTCCCCCGGGGGCTGCGACAGACGCGCCTGCGTGGGGGCGTCGCCCCTCGGGGCTCCGGCCTAGGTCCCCACCAGGTGGAGAGGGACGCCGTGGCTGGCCGCGGGGGCCACGCTAGCAACCCGCGTCCCCGGCAGGATGCCCGGGGCCGGGGCGGATACCTCCACGCCCCGCTGCCGGAGGTGCTCCACGGCCGCCTCCAGGTCGCCCACCTCCAGGCCCAGGGCCAGCAGCCCCTCCCCCGCCTCCGTCCCCACCGGCAGGTGGGGCTGCGCCTCTTCGGCGGTGAGGACGAGGAGGAGGGACTCCCCCACCGGCACCTGCCCCGCCGGGCCGTCCCCGCTCGCCGCCCGGAGGCCCAGGTTCGCCTCGTAGCGGGCCAGGGCATCGGCCGGGTCGTCGGCGCCGATGAGGACGTAGCGGAGCCGCCTTACCAGGGGCGAGGGGACGGCGTGGCGTTCCTCCTGCGGAGGACGGGCCAGCTCCACCAGGACGCCGCGGTGGGCGCGCGGGTGGAGAAAGGCGATGATGCCGGCCAGCCCCTGGCGGGGCTCCTGGTCCACCAGCTCCACGCCGCGGGCCTTGAGGGCGGCCAACTCAGCGGCCACGTCCTCCACCTCGAAGCAGATGTGGTGAAGGCCCCCGCCCCGGCGGGCCAGGAAGCGGCCCACAGGCGTCTCCGGCGCGGTGGGCTCCAGCAGCTCTATCTCGCTCTCCCCCGCCAGGAGGAGGGCCGCCCGGACGCCCTGCTCCTTGACCTCCGCCTCCTTGTGGAAGGGGAGGCCCAGCACGTCACGGTAGAAGCCGAGGCCGGCCGCCAGGTCGGCCTCGGCGATGCCTATGTGATGGATCTTCTTGATCAAAGCCCTTCCCTCTGACGCCATTCGGCTATCTGCTCCAGGTGCTCGCGGTAGTGGCGGGTGCCGGTGCCCTGCATGATGCGGTGGGCCGCCCGCCCCTCCTCGAAGCGGTCGTCCGGCACCTGACGGGCGGCGGCCAGGAAGGCCTCCTTGCTGGCGCGCAGCTCCTCCAGCATCTGGGGCCAGGGGGTCCCTTTGTGGGCCTGGGCGAAGCGAGCGTTCCAGCCATCGGTGTCGTTGTAGTCCACGCCCTCGGGCACCGGGCGCTCGCCCCGGGCCATTCGCTCCAGGACGCCGGCCATCTCACGGTGCCAGCCGGCGATATGGGCCAGGACGTCCTTGACCGACCACTCGCCCAGCCAGGGCCGGGTGGCCGCCTCCTCCGGCAGGGCGCTGACGGCCTGCCATAGCTGCTGGAAGGTCTCCTCGGCCTCGGCTATGAGCTCCTGCTTGCCCATGACTACCTCCCGGCGGGTGATAGGGCGCACCGGCGCGGCCCGGCCGGCCACGGGGTGCGGTTCCCGGTTCCTCTCGTTCTCCCTGGGGCGGGCCAGGCTAGAAGACCATGAACTCCCGCTGCTCGCCCCAGACCTGGCGCAGGACGCGGCAGATCTCGCCTACGGTGACGTAGTTCTCCACACACTCGATGAGCACCGGCATCATGTTGGCGTCGGAGCGGGCGGCCTCCTCCAGCTTCCCCAGGAGGGACTGGACGCGGGCGTTGTCCCGCTCCGCCCTGACGCGCCGCAGCCGCTCCAGTTGCCGCTTGACCACCTCCGGCCGCACCCGCAGGATCTCGCCGGGCGGGCCGTCCTCGGCGGTGCGGAAGCGGTTGACCCCCACCACCACCCGCTTACCGGCCTCCACCTGCTGCTGGAAGCGCCAGGCCGCCTCCTGGATCTCCCGCTGCTGGTAGCCCATCTCGATGGCAGCCAGGGCGCCCCCCATGTCGTCTATGCGGTCGATGTAGCGCTGTGCCTCCTCTTCTATCTGGTCGGTGAGCTTCTCCAGGTAGTAGGAGCCGCCCAACGGGTCTATGGCGTCGGCTACGCCGGACTCGTAGGCTATGATCTGCTGGGTGCGCAGGGCCACCTGGACCGCCCGCTCGCTGGGGAGGGCCAGCGCCTCGTCCCAGGAGTTGGTATGGAGGGACTGAGTGCCTCCCAGCACCGCAGCCAGCGCCTGGATGGCGGTGCGGATGATGTTGTTCTCCGGCTGCTGGGCGGTGAGAGTGGCGCCCCCGGTCTGGGTGTGGAAGCGGAGCATGAGGGACTGGGGATCCCGGGCGCCGAAGCGCTCCTTCATGATGCGGGCCCAGAGGCGCCGGGCCGCCCGGAACTTGGCCACTTCCTCCAGCAGGTTGGTGTAGGCGGCGAAGAAGAAGGAGAGGCGGGGGGCGAACTCGTCTATCTCCAGGCCAGCGTCCAGGGCGGCCTGCACGTAGGCGATGGCATTGGCGAAGGTAAAGGCCACCTCCTGCACGGCCGTGCAGCCGGCCTCCCGCATGTGGTAGCCGCTGATACTGATGGTGTTCCAGCGGGGCAGGTTGTCCTTGCACCAGGCGAAGATGTCCGTTATCAGGCGCATGGACGGCTTGGGGGGGAAGATGTAGGTGCCGCGGGCGATGTACTCCTTCAGTATATCGTTCTGGATGGTGCCGCTGATCTTCCGCAGGTCCGCCCCCTGCTTCTTGGCCACCGCCACGTAGAGGGCCAGCAGGATGGCCGCCGTAGCGTTGATGGTCATGGAGGTGGTGACTTTCTCCAGGGGGATGTCCTTGAAGAGGAGCTCCATATCGGCCAGGGAGGAGATGGCCACCCCCACCTTGCCCACCTCTCCCTCGGCCATGGGGTCATCGGAGTCGTAGCCTATTTGGGTGGGCAGGTCGAAGGCGACGGAGAGGCCGGTCTGGCCCTGGGAGAGCAGATACTTGTAACGCTGGTTGGACTCCTCGGCATCGCCGAAGCCTGCGTACTGGCGCATGGTCCAGAAGCGGGCGCGGTACATGCTGGGCCGGATGCCGCGGGTGTAGGGGTATTCGCCGGGGTAGCCCAGCCGCTCCTCATAGCTCCAGCCGTCCAGGTCCTCCGGGGTATAGAGAGGCTCCACCGGCTGCCCGTAGGAGGTCTCCATGGGCTCCTCTCTCTCGGGGAGCTGCTCCAGGGACGGACGGTACTGCCTCTCTAGCCAGTCTGCCTTGCTCTTGCTGCGCTGCTCTCCCTTAGCAGAGGACATCGCCACCACCCAGAAAGCGAGATTTCGTCTATGTCGAGGGGCTTTCGCCACGAGTGTAGCCCCTGTTCTGGTGCAGTGTCAACGCAAGACGCCGGAGCGCAGCTTGACCGGGGGCGTCGGCCCTGGCTAGGATGGGCTTGGCAGTGGGCGATTAGCTCAGTGGCAGAGCGTCTCGCTTACACCGAGAAGGTCGGAGGTTCGAGTCCTCCATCGCCCACCACGGCCACTGCGTCGGCATGGCACAGTTCTCCTCAAACAGCCAGATAGCCCACCCACATCGGCCGGAAGGCCAACAGCGGTAGCCAGGTAGCCCCTCCGAAGGCGACTTTTCTGAGCTAGCCTAGCCCTTGACAAGTTTATGTGAAGTATTTATTTGTAACTGTATCATTCTGACCACGGGTATCAACAGGGGGGTGAGAGGGGCAGCCGTAACCCGCAGCCTCCGTCTGAACAGCCAGCCTTAGCGGCGAAGCCGCGCCCCATGACACAGTCCAGAGAAAAGGGGTGGAAACGTATGAAGTTCGAGTACTTCCTCGCCCATCTCTACGGGACGAAGGTGAGCCGCCGCGAGGCCCTCAAGCTGGCGGGAAAGGCCGGGGCGGCTGGCCTCCTGGCCTACGCCGGCGCCTCCCGCCTCCATCCCGGCCTGCCGCCGGCCACCAGCCAGCCAGCCTCCGCCGGCAGCTTCCCCTTCGAAGAGCCCACCGACGACATGTTCGACGTTGACGAGGTGGAGACCGGCGCCTGGGTCCCCGGCCCCTACGGCGAGGGCGATCAGCGGGGCACCTTCAACGAGGTGACGCCGGAGAAGACGGCGGAGGCGCTGCGCCTCCTGGCCAACGGCCGCCCGGTGAAGACCTACAACCTGGGGGAGCAGCTGATTGAGGGCTTCCCCGCCTTCGTGGTCGATCCACCTCGCGAGTACAAGCAGCGCCTCTTCGTCTTCGGCTACGAACCGGGCCCGGACTTCCGGGCGGGTGGCGGCATCGTGGCCAGCACCTCGCCCCTGGGGGCCAACCGCCTCACCTTCCACGAGGAGCGCCTCAGCACCACCTACCAGATAGCCACTCAGTTGGACGGCCTCAACCACGTGGGCGTGGGCCGCATGTACTACAACGGCTACACGGTGCCGGATATCACCGAGCCCTGGGGTACCACTGCCCTGGGCAACGAGCACATGGGACCCATCGTCACCCGGGGCGTCCTCCTGGACATCCTGGGCCTCAAGATATCCCAGGGGGCGACCCGCGACCTCTCCACCACCGGCCCCGGCCTCAGGATTGTGCGGGACGACTATCGCATCACTCTGGACGATATCCGGGAGGCGATGCGGCGGGGAGGCATCCGGGAGATCAGACCGGGGGACGTGGTCCTCTTCCGCACCGGCTGGACCCATGTGGCCCAGTACGAGCCTCGCCGCTACCTGGCCTCCGAGCCTGGCATCTACCTGAGGGAGGCCCGCTTCCTGGGGAACCACCGGCCGGCCATCATCGGCAGCGACACCTGGGGCCTGGAGGTGGTCCCGGGCCTCTATCAGAGTGCAGGCATCCTCTTCCCCGTCCATCAGCTCCTCTTCCTGCGCTACGGCATCCGCATCGGCGAGGGGATAAGGAGCGAGGATCTGGCTGAGGACGGCGTGTACGAGTTCGTCTTCATCTGGACGCCCCAGTACGCCAAGGGAGCCACGGGTGGCAACACGGCCCCGGCCGCCCTGGGGCAGCCACGGCCCGGCCGCCGGGCCCGCGGCACCCCCTAGCCCGCCCCTCGGCGGAGGACACCGATGCGGGGACGGCCCACGGTGGGCCGTCCCCTCCCTTTGTGGCACAATACGGGACAGGAGGTGCCCCATGAGCGAGACCAGGCCGAAGCGCCGCAAGTTCACCTACGAGGCGGACGCCGAGCTCCTGACCGACCACCTGCGGCGGGCGCGCGCCGGCTCCGAACACAGCGGCTACTTCCACATCTTCTCCGACGAGGGGCCGGCGGCCGGCGGAGACGGCTCCGCCCCCACCCCGCTGGCCTACCTGGTGGCGGCGCTGGGCCTCTGAACGCTGGCCGTGGCGGCCAGTCTGGCCCGCCGTCTAAAGGTGCCCCTGGAGAAGGTCCGCGCCCGCGTGGTAGGCCGTTTCTGGAGCGAGGGCTCCGCCCTGGCTGGCACCCTTCAGACCGGCTGCGACGGCTTCGACCTGGAGCTGGAGGTGGAATCGCCAGCTCCGCCGGAGGAGATAGCCCGTCTGGTGAGACTGGCCAGCGCCGGCTGCTACGTGGAGCAGGCCCTGGCCCACGCTACCCCCGTGCGGACGCGGGTCATCCTCAACGGGCATTACCTGGACGGCTGAGGAGGCTGACGCAGGGCCACTCCTCCTCCACGGGACGGGGCCGCCCCACGTAGAAGCCCTGGGCGTAGTCCACATCGAAGCGCTGCAGGAGCTGAACGGTGGCCTCGTCCTCCACCTGCTCGGCGATGGTGCCCAGCCCCAGGATGCGCCCGGCCATGGCTATGGAGCGCACCAGCAGCTGGTCGGTGCTGCTGCGGGGCAGGTGCCGCACGAAGGCGCCATCGACCTTCAGGAAGTGGAAGGGGAGGCTGCGCAGGCGGTAAAAGCCGGAGTAGCCCACGCCGAAATCGTCCAGAGCGAATCGACACCCCAGGGCACACAGGCCCTCCATGAACCGGCGCACATCGTCCACGTCCTCGATGGCCGCCGTCTCCGTCACCTCGAAGACCAGCCGCCGGGCCAGCTCGCCCGCCGCCCTCAGCTCCCTCTCGATGGGCCCCCACCACGAGCGGTCGGACAGGGTGCGGCCGGAGAGGTTCACGTGCAGCTCCAGGTGAGCGTCCGTGGCGCAGCTGGGGCCATCGAGCTGCCTCAGAAGGGCCACCGCTCTCCCCACCACCCAGAAGTCTATCTCCTGGATCAGGCCCAGCTCCTCCGCCGCCCAGAGGAAGGAGGCCCCGGTCAGCGTGACGCCGTTCTCCCTCAGACGCAGCAGCAGCTCATAGCGGGATACCTGGCCATTGCGCAGGTCCAGGATAGGCTGACAGTACAGCCGCAGCCTTCCCTCCTGGAGGGCCCTGCGCAGCCGCCGCCAGTCCTTGGTCATCGCCCCCCTGCTCCGCGCATCGGTATCCCCGACCTGTCATCCCCGCTCGTGCCATGCCGACGCTCCTCACCGACACCGACCTTCCAGCGTCCCCTGGCCTGGCACTTCCTAGCGCTTCCTAAATGAAAGACGCACGAAAGGCGTCCAGCGTTAACAAGGACGGGCCGCGGTTGTGACTAGCGGGGCCCGGTGCTATAATGCCAACCTGGGCTGCGGGGCCGCACCGCGGCCGATACCAGCGAGGCCCAGCGAGGTCATGCGCAACTACGAGCTGATGCTAGTGATAAGCCCTCAACTGGCCGAAGAAGAGGTCAGGAGCACCGTGGACCGCGTCCAGCAACTCATCCGCGACCGCGGGGGCGAGATTACCGAGGTGGACACCTGGGGGCGCCGGCGCCTGGCCTACCCCATCCAGCGCTTCCGTGAGGGCAACTACGTGCTGGCCCGTTTCCGCATGGACCCCGCCAGGGTGCGGGAGCTGGACCGCAGCCTCAACCTGGCCGAGGAGGTCTTGCGCCACCTGGTGGTGCGGCTGGACGAGGAATGAGGGGAGCGGGAAGGTGGCCGGGCTCAACAAGATAATGGTCATCGGCAACGTGGGCACCGACCCGGAGATGCGCTTCACGGCCAACGGCGACGCCATGACCACCTTCCGCGTCGCCACCAACTACGTCTACACCACACCCGATGGCGACCGCCGCGAGGAGACGGAGTGGTTCTCCGTCATCACCTGGCGGCGTCTGGCAGAGCAGTGCAACCTGTACCTTCAGAAGGGACGCCGGGTATACGTGGAAGGGCGGCTGCGCAGCCGTAGCTGGGACGGGGCCGACGGCCAGCGGCGCTTCGTCAACGAGATCCTGGCGGAGCGGGTGCTCTTCCTGGACCGCCCGGGCGCCGCCCCCCTGCTGGAAGGGGCTGAGCCGTCCGCCGAAGAGGGGCTGGAGACGGACAGCTCCTACGATGCCCCGTGAGCAGCCAGCGCCCAGACCATGGAGGGCTAGCATAGCATGGAGAACGAGACGGAGAGGGCTCCCGAGCAGACCGAAGCGCCGGAGGCAGCCCGGCAGCAGCAGAAGAAGCGGCGCTACGGCCGACGGCGCCGGGTATGCCCCATCTGCGCCGAGCAGGTGAAGTTCATCGACTACAAGGACGTGGGGCTCCTCAGGCGCTTCCTCTCCGATCGCGGGCGGATCGAGTCGCGGCGGCGTCTCAACACCTGCGCCAAGCACCAGCGGGCCCTGGCTCGCGCCATCAAGCGGGCGCGGTACGTCGCCCTTCTCCCCTTCACCGCCGAGCACATCCGCGAGATGGGGTGGCCCTCCCCCCGTTAGTCCCTTCGCCCGGGCCCGGTCCAGGATGACCGCGCCGTTGGACTGGTCGTGCCGAGAAAGAGACGAGCCGGTAAAGTCCCCACACCCCCCTGGGAGGTGGCCGGCCGCTCCGACCTCTGGGGCCATCCAGGCCGGCTGGCTGCCCTCCTGGGCGTCGTCCTCCTCCTCCTGGCCGGCGCCGGCCTGGCCATCTTCTCCGTAGCGCGCGGCTACTGGGAGGAGTTCACCCGCCCCGGTAGCCTGGCCCTCCAGGTGGCGGACTCCCGCTACAGCCTCCGCTACTTCAAGGAGCGCCTGGCCCTCTACGTCCAGCAGGTGGGGGGCGCTGGCAGTCAGGCCGCTCAGCCGGCCAACGCCATCCCCAGCGTCGCGGACCGCATCATCGAGGAGGAGATCCTCTATCGCTACGCTGGCGAGCTGGGGGTCTCCGTCTCCCCCAGCGAGATCGAGGAGGCCATCCGGGAGCGCCTGGGTCTGCTGCCGCCGGCGGAAACGCCGCCCGCCCAGGGTGGCGACCAGCCCCCCTCTCCCACTCCCCCGGTGCCCAGCCCCACCCCGGACCCCTTCCAGCAGCTCTACAGTCAGGAGCTGGAGCGCACCGGCCTGACGGACGATGAGTACCGGCGCATCGTCGGTGGGGAGCTGCTGGCCCAGAAGGCGCTGGACCACCTGCAGCAGCAGGTGCCGGACAACATGGAGAGCGTCCACTTCCGCCAGATCGTCCTCCAGGAGGCGGCCAGAGCGGACCAGATCATCGGTCGCATCCAGGGGGGCGAGGACTTCGCCGCGGTGGCCCGGCAGGAGTCCATAGACACCCGCACCCGGGGCCAGGGGGGCGAGGTAGGCTGGGTGCCCCGCGGCGCCATGAACGACGACCTGGCCAACGTCATCTTCGCCCTGGAGCCGGGCGGCGTCGGCAAGTATATCCACCCCGAGACGGGCCTGGTCTTCATAGTGCAGGTGCTGGAGAAGGACCCCAACCGCGCCCTGGGGCCCGGGGAGAAGCAGTTAGTGGCCCTCAAGCGCTACCGCGACTGGGTCCAGGAGAAGCGGAGGGGGCTCACCATCGTCAACCATATGGACCTGGCCAACGGTGACCAGACCAAGATCCGCTGGGTCGTCAACCAGGTCTACTGAGGAGGCGCGGGTGGTGGAGCCTATCAACGTCGCCCTGCTGGGGCTGGGAGTGGTAGGCAGCGGGGTGGCCCGCGCCCTCCTGGAGAAGGGGGAGGCCATAGCCCAGCGGCTGGGCCGGCCCATCCGCCTGCGGCGGGTCCTGGTGCGCACCCCGGACAAGCCCCGCCCCGTCTTCGTGGAGCCCTCCCTCCTCACCACCGACGCCGCCACTGTGCTGGAGGACGACCAGGTCCACATAGTGGTGGAGGTGATGGGGGGCCTGGACCCTGCCTACCGCTACATCCGGGAGGCCCTGGGGCGGGGACGCTACGTCGTCACCGCCAACAAAGAGGTCATGGCCCGTCACGGCCCGGAGCTCATCTCCCTGGCCCACGAGCGGGGCGTGGACCTCCTCTACGAGGCCAGCGTGGGCAGCGGCATACCCATCATCGCCCCTCTGAAGCGTGACCTGGCCGCCAACACGGTGCGGGGGCTCAGGGCCATCATCAACGGCACCACCAACTACGTCCTCACTCGCATGGACCGGGAGGGTCTGGACTTCCGGTCCGCCCTGGCCCAGGCCCAGGAGCTGGGCTACGCCGAGCCCGACCCCACCAACGACATCGAGGGGCACGACGCCGCCTACAAGCTGGCCATCCTGGCCAGCCTGGCCTTCTACACCCATGTCCCGCCCGACGAGGTCTACCGCGAGGGAATAAGCCGCCTGGCCGCCCAGGACTTCCGCTACGCCCGCGAGCTGGGCTATGCCATCAAGCTGCTGGCCATCGCCCGCTGCGACGACGGCCCCGACGGGGCGGCCCTGGAGGCCCGCGTCCATCCCGTCCTCCTGCCCCAGGAGGCCCTACTGGCCAAGGTGGACGGCGTCCTCAACGCCATCGAGGTAGAGGGAGACCTTGTGGGGCGCGTCGTCTTCCAGGGGCCGGGGGCAGGGGCGTCCCCCACCGCCAGCGCTGTCCTGGCCGATGTCCTGGACGCCGCCCAGGCCCTGGCCCACGGGCGGCCGCCCACCCCCTGGCGGGCCCAGGTCTCCCTCCCCATAAAAAAGATGGACGACCTGGTCTGCCGCTACTATATTCGAATGCAGGTGACGGACCGCCCAGGAGTGCTGGCCCAGATCGCCCGCTGCTTCGGCGATAACCAGGTCAGCATCGCCTCCGTCATCCAGAAGGAGACCAACGAGGCGGCCCAGACGGCGGAGATCGTCATCATGACCCACGCCGCGCGGGAGGCCGCCGTGCGGGCCACCATCGCCGACGTGGAGAAGCTGGACGTAGTGGTTGAGATCGGCAACTTCTTGCGAGTGGAGGCCTGAGTGGACAGCGAGGACGACCACCTCGGCGCTGTGCCGGCGGAGATAGCCGAGCTCCCGGCACGCCTCCGCCATCTGGAGCGGGACCTGGGACAGACGCGGGCCCAGGTCCAGGAGATGATGAGCGTCATGAGGCGGGCCCAGGAGGCGCTGGAAGGCCTCGCCCGGGACATATCGCCCGTTCCCTCCCTCCTGGAGGAGCTGCGGGAGATGAAGGCGGAGCTGGAGCGCCTCCACGAGCGCCAGTCCCAGGCCCTCTCGCTGGCCAACCAGGCCCTCCACCAGCGCCAGGCCGACCTGGAGCGCTATCAGGGGGAGACCACCACCCTGTCCCGGGACGTGCGGGCCATCGAGAACCGCCTCACCACCTACGAGGACCACATCCGTAGCCGGGAGGCCTCCCTCCGTAACCTGGAGGCCACCGTGGCCCGCCTCCAGCACGAACAGGAGACCGTCCTCCGCCGCCTGAACGAGCTGACCCCTCGCAACAGCCAGCAACTGGAGGCTCTGCAGCAATTGGGGCAGGCCCTGGACAAACTGGGGGGCAAGCTCGACGTCCTGGGGGACCGCCTGGACGGCATGGTGCTGCGCCTCCACTCCCAGCAGCAGGCCCTGCAGAAGCTGGAAGAGCGGCTGCAGAAGGTGGAGGGGCAGTTGCCCCAGATAGACGGCCTGAGAGAGGAACAGCAGCGGCTCCGCCAGGACCGGGACCAGGCCAACCAGCGCCTCTCCGCTCTGGTCTCCCAGACGGAGCAACTGCTGCAGGAGACGCACGCCCTGGGACAGCAGATCCAGGTGTCCGGCCAGCGCCTACAGGACCTCGGCGGAGAGATAGCCCGTCTGCGGCAGGACATGGAAGCCAGCCGGGAGGTGGTGATGGCCCGCCTCCACCGCCTCCTCGTCCTCTGGGAGCGGCAGCGACGGCGACTGGCGGAGACCATCCAGCAAGAGATAAAGGAGATCCATGGCGATATCGAGCAGGCCGCTGAATAGGCCTGTGGGGGTGCTGCGTCGCTACGGGGCGTTCCTGCCCCTGACGGAGCGGACGCCCCTCATCACCCTGGGCGAGGGAGACACGCCGCTGGTGCCGTCCTCCCGACTGGGCCGGCGCATTGGCTGCCCCAACCTCTTCTTCAAGCTGGAGTCCTGCAATCCCAGCGGCTCCTTCAAGGACCGGGGAATGGTGGTGGCGGTGGCCAAGGCCCTGGAGGAGGGGCAGCGGGCCGTCCTCTGCGCCTCCACCGGCAACACGGCCGCCTCCGCCGCCGCCTACGCAGCCCATTGCGGCCTGGACGCCTACGTCCTCATTCCGCGGGGCTTCGTGGCCCGGGGGAAGATGGCCCAGGCCATCGCCCACGGGGCCACCGTGGTGGCCATCGAGGGCGACTTCGACGACGCCCTGCGCCTGGCCCGGGAGATGGTAGCCCGCTACCCCGTGGCCCTGGTCAACTCGGTGAACCCCTACCGTCTGGAGGGGCAGAAGACGGCGGCCATGGAGATAGTGGACGCCCTGGGCGACGCCCCGGACATGCTCTTCATCCCGGTGGGAAACGCCGGCAACATCAGCGCCTACTGGCGGGGCTTCCTGGAGTACCGTCGGGCTGGGCGGAGCCGCCATCTGCCCCGCATGATGGGCTTTCAGGCCGACGGCGCCGCCCCCATCGTGCGGGGGGAGCCGGTGCCCCAGCCCCGGACCATCGCCACCGCCATCCGCGTGGGCAACCCGGCGAGCTGGCATCTGGCCGTGGCGGCCAGGGACGAGTCCGGCGGCAGCATCGACGCCGTCACCGACGAGGAGATCCTGGAGGCCTACCGCCTGCTGGCCCAGGAAGAGGGGATCTTCGCCGAGCCAGCCTCGGCGGCGGCCGTGGCCGGCCTCATCAAGGTGGCGACCAGGGAGGACCTGCGACAGGCAGTGGTGGTCTGCGTCATCACCGGCAGCGGCCTCAAGGACCCGGAGACGGCAGAGACGCTGCCGGCCCGCCTGGTGGAGGTACCGGCCAGGGTGGAGGCCATCGCCGAGGCCCTCTCCCTGGGCTGAAGCCCCCGCCGCATCCGCTTCGTATTTACTTGAAGCACCTGCTACAATTAAAGGGACACCTCTTGACGCTGCATCTTCCATGGAGACTTCCGAACCGCTGGCCCGCCCGACGGTTGACCTCCACCGCATAGCGGAAGCCGTCCGCCAGATCATCGAGGCGATAGGGGAGGACCCCGACCGGCCGGGCCTCGCCGACACGCCGCGCCGCATCGCCGACCTCTACGCCGAGATGTTCGCCGGCCTGCAGGAGGACCCCCTGGCCCTGCTCCAGCGCACCTTCCCGGAGCCCCATCAGGAGATGGTGATCCTGCGCCAGATTCCCTTCTACTCCCTGTGCGAGCACCACTTCGTCCCCTTCTTCGGACAGGCCCACGTGGGCTACGTCCCCAAGGGGCAGATCGTCGGCGCCAGCAAGATCGCCCGCCTGGTGGACGTGCTGGCCCGGCGGCCCCAGGTCCAGGAGAGGCTCACCAGCCAGATAGCTGACTACCTGATGGAGGGGCTGCGGCCCCAGGGCGTGGCGGTGGTGGTGGAGGCGGAGCACCTGTGCATGAGCATGCGGGGGATAAAGAAGCCGGGCAGCGTCCTGGTCACCTCTGCCGTGCGCGGGGTCTTCCGCGGCAGCGGCGTCACCCGCTCCGAGTTCCTGGCCCTGGTGCGAGGTAGCGCGAGTTGACGACGGCCGTCCTCCAGCAGGAGCTCCAGGCCCTGGAAGGGCCCTGGCGCGAGCTGCACCGCCGGGGAGCCCTCCCCTACGTCTTCCTTACGCCCACCTGGCTGCGCATCTGGTGGGAGGAGTTCGGCGAGGGTAGGCCCCTCCTCCTCCTGGCCGCTCACAGGAGCCAGGAGGTCATCGGCATCGCCCCCCTCATGGAGAACGACGGCCAGCTCTCCCTCGCCGGCGACCCCAACGTGTGCGACTATCTGGACTTCGTGCTGGCCCAGGGAGCGGAGGAGGAGGCGCTCTCCGCCCTGCTGGACGCCCTCGGCCAGCGGCCCTGGCAGGAGGTGGCCCTCTGGGGCCTACCGGAGGGCTCCCCCACCCTGGAGCTGCTTCCCCGGCTGGCCAGCGCCGCCGGCTACCAGGTCCACCTGGAGCAGGAGGCGGTGGCGCCCCAGATGGCCCTCCCCACGAGCTGGGAGGAGTACCTGGAGTCCCTCCCCGGTAAGGACCGTCACGAGCTGCTGCGCAAGCTGCGCCGCCTCTCCCGGGTAGGCGACCATCGAATGGAGCGGCTCCAGCAGCCCGACGAGGTGGCCGCCGCCCTGGACGAGTTCATCCATCTCCATCGCATCAGCCGCCCCGAGAAGGCCCACTTCATGACGGAGCGCATGGACCGCTTCTTCCGTCGTCTGGTGGTGGCGCTGGCCGAAGAGGGCGCCGCCCAGCTCTGGTTCCTGCGACTGGCCGGGGAGCGGGTAGCCGGCCTCCTCTGCTTTACCGCCCCCGGCACCCTTCAGCTCTACAACAGCGGCTACGACCCGGCCTACGGCCAGCTCGCCGTGGGGCTCCTCTCCAAGGCCCTCCTCATCGAGGAGGCCATCCGGGAGGGCTACCGCCGCTTCGACTTCCTGCGAGGGGCCGAGCCCTACAAGTACGACCTGGGCGCCCGGGACCGGCCCATCTACCGCTGCCTGCTGCGCAGGGGCTAGGGATGTGTCGTATCGCCGTGCTCACCTACCACAGCTCCCCCCTGGCCCTGCCGGGGACCCGGGACAGCGGCGGCATGAACGTCTACGTGCGGGAGGTAGGGAAGGAGTTGGGCCGCCGCGGCCATTGCCTGGACATCTTCACCCGCCGCGCCGCCCCGGACAGCCCCGCCGTCCAGCCTCTGGCGGACAACGTCCGTCTGGTCCAGATAGAGGCCGGCCCCTGGGAAGTGGACAAAGAGGACCTGTACGCCTACCTGCCCCAGTTCGTGCGGGGCGTCATGGCCTTCGCCGAAAGGGAAGGCCGCGCCTATGACCTGGTCCACAGCCACTACTGGCTCTCTGGCTGGGCCGGCCAACTCCTGAAGGAGCGCTGGCGCCTCCCCCACGTCATGATGTTCCACACGCTGGGAGAGGTGAAGAGCCTCACCATGGGCCAGCGAGAGCCGGCCCACCGCATCCGGGCGGAGCGGGAGCTGGCGCGCGGAGCGGACCGCATCATCTGCCCCAGCCAGGACGAGCGCCGGATGCTGGAACGGCTCTACGGGGTGGAGGGGGAGCGCATCCGGGTCGTCCCCTGCGGGGTGGACGCCCGCCTCTTCCGTCCCGCCGACAAGGCGGCGGCCCGGGCCCGCCTGGGCCTCCCGGACGACCTTCCCCTCGTCCTCTTCGTGGGGCGGCTGGAGGCCATCAAGGGGCTCGATCTCCTGCTGCGGGCCTTCGCCCTCCTGCGGACGCCAGCCCGCCTACTCATCGTCGGCGGCGACGAGCGAGACGCCGAGAGGCGCCAGCGGCTGGAGCGGCTGGCAGAGGCCCTGGGCATAAGGGAGCGGTTGGAGTTCCGGCCCGCCGTCCCCCATGAGGAGCTGCCCCTCCACTACAACGCTGCCGACGTCTGCGCCGTCCCCTCTTACTACGAGAGCTTCGGCCTGGTAGCCCTGGAGGCCATGGCCTGCGGCGTCCCCGTCGTCGCCTCGGGGGTCGGCGGGCTGCGGGACACCGTCCTGGACGGCGAGACGGGCTACCTGGTGCCCCGGCCGCGGCCCCGCAGCTTCGCCCGCCGGCTGGAGGCCCTCCTGGCGGACGCCGCCCTGCGCCAGCGCCTGGGCGAGGCCGCCCGCCGCCAGGTGGCCCGCTACGACTGGCAGCGGGTGGCCGACGGGGTGGAGAGCACCTACCGGGAACTGCTGGGGCACCGGCACCCTACCTATGTCCACGGAGGCTGTCGCTGACCGCCTCGAGGGGGTAGAAGAGATGGGCCCGCTGAGCGGCAAGGTAGCCATCGTCACTGGGGCCGGCCGCTACCGGAGCATCGGTCGCCAGATAGCCCTGGCCCTGGCCCGGGAGGGAGCGGACGTGGTGGTGACCGGCTCCGGCCGTCCGCCAGAGAGCTATCCGGAGGAGGAGAAGGCCATAGGCTGGCGGGACGTGGAGTCGGTGGCGGAGGAGGTGCGGTCGCTGGGGCGCCGTGCCCTGCCCCTGGTGGTGGACGTCACCCGCGCCCAGGACGTCCAGTCGCTGGTGGACCGCACCCTGAGCGAACTGGGCCGGGTGGACATCCTGGTGAACAACGCCGCCGCTTCCCGCGGCCGCGACCGCGTCCCCGTGGTGGAGCTGGCCGAGGAGGACTGGCGTCGGGTCATAGAGGTCAACCTGACCGGCACCTTCCTGGTGACGCGGGCCGTGGCCCGCGCCCTCATCGACCAGGGGCAGGGGGGCTGCATCGTCAACGTCTCCTCGGTGGCGGGGCGGCTGGCCCTCCCCGCCTACGCCGCCTACGGCACCAGCAAGGCCGGCCTCATCCATTTCACTCGCATCCTGGCGCGGGAGCTGGCCCCCTACCGCATCCGGGTCAACTGCGTCTGCCCCGGCCTGGTGGACACCTACCGCATGGCCGATGTCACCCGCGGCCCCGGCCGGGAGAGCTGGCTGGCCAGCATACCGCTGGGGAGGGAGGCCCAGCCCGAGGAGGTGGGCCGGCTGGTGGCCTTCCTCTGTGGCCCCGACGCCTCCTTCATCACCGGCGACGTCGTCACCATCGATGGCGGCCGCACCCTCGTCTGCTGAGGCGGGGGCCGCCCGCGCCTCGCCGGCGCGCCGTCGCTACCGGTGCCGGGACGGCTACCTGCGCCTCCTCCTGGAAGACGAGGAGCAATGGCGACGGCTCGCCCGCGCCCTGGGCCGTCCGGAGCTGGCCTACCCGGGCTCCTGGCAGGCCGTCTCCAGCGCCCCGCCCCGGGGGAGGCTGGGCCGGCTCCTGGAGTCCATCTTCGCCCGGGACGATGTGGCGGTCTGGCTGCGCCGCCTCCAGGGACGGGGCGTCCCCTGCCAGAGGGCCGGCCGCTAGCGGACGCTGCTCGCTCTCGCCAGGGGAGCGAAGCGCTGGCGGGCCCGTCCGGCGTAGAGGGACATGGCCAGGGCCACCAGCGCCGCCAGGAGCAGGACGGGACGGGCCCCCAGCAGGTCGGCGACGCCACCTAGGAGGAACGTGGGCAGCAGCGCCACCAGGTCGGCCACGGCGCTCTGAGTAGCGAAGACCCTCGCCTGCGCCCCCACGGGCGACTCCCGGTGGAGGACGGAGCGGGCCGCTACCGTCACCATGGTGGCCGCCAGTCCGCTGGGCACCACCAGGATGAGGGTCAGCGTTATCACCGAGGAGACGCCCAGCCGCTCCTCCACGAAGCGGACCCCCAGGTCCAGATGGGCGATGATAACGTCCCGTATGTAGACCACCAGCCCCAGGGCAGCCAGGCTCAACACCAGCAGCAGAAAGCCTATGACCATCACCTGGTCCACCTTCAGGAAGCGGGAGAGGAAGGGCGTCACCACCAGCCCCAGGGCGGCCCCCAGGGCAGCGGGAACCATCACGTAGACGGTGTTCTCGGCGGTGATGTTCAGCGTCTCCCGCACGTAGTGGGGGGCCAACACCGCCACCGTCTTCATCAGCATGGAGGAGATGGTCAGATAGACCATGGCCATGAAGGCGGGTGAGCTGTTGGCCAGGACGCGCCATCCCGTGGTCAGGGCCTGCCAGAGCCCTACCTCCTCGCCCTCGGTGGAGGCCGCCGGGGGCAGGGGCTCCAGGTTGAGGGCGGCGTAGGCGGTGACCAAGTACAGCAGGGCCACCACCACGAAGACGGGCACCGCTCCCCCTATCTTGAACAGCAGGGGGGCCAGCACCACCGCTCCGCCCACCTGCCCCAGCATCGTCACCAGCAGATAGAGAGAGTTGGCCCGCGGCAGCCAGTCCCTGCTCACCAGACGCGAGACGGCCGCCCATTCCGCCGGGCCGGTCAGGCTTCCCACCGTGGCGAAGACGAAGGCCAGGAAGTAGAGCCGGGCCATGTCCCACTGGTAGACGAGCATCCCGCAGACGATGGCGACCCGCGCCAGCGCCCCCATGATGACAGCAGCCCGCAGAGGCAGAACGTCCGCCAGGGCGCCGGCGGGGATGCCCAGGACGATGGAAGGGACCGTCAGCACGATGAGCAGGAGCGCCGTTTGGAGGCTGGAGTGGGTCTCCTGAACCACCACGATGAGGAGGGTGTAGAGGATGGCGTTCTGGGCGACCTGGCCCAGCGTCCGCACCTGCAGTAGCTGGCGCAGGCCAGGGCTCCCCACTAGGTCTGAGAAGGAGGGACGACGGGCGCGCCCGGGCCGCTCCGGTGGCGCTGAGCCCGGCCCTTCCGGCGGCCTGGAGACGTTATCTTCCCAGGGATGCATCGTCGCTCGGGGGCGCGCCCGGCCGCTCTCATCGGTCAGCGGCGGCCAGGCAGCGGGGGGCTACCGCCAAACCGCCTCTCCAGACCTAGCTTAGCATATAATTTGTCCAGGGTAGCGAGATGTTGAGAGCTTCCCTGTGGGCCACCCCTCTGGCCATCCTCCTCCTCGCCGCGGCCTGTCTCGGCGGCGGGGGGCCAGAGGAGCCGACGGCCTCGCCCCAGGACGCGGCGCGTGCGTTCCTCGACCTCTGGAAGCAGGGCCAGTATGACGCCATGTACGCCCTCCTCTCCACTCGCTCCCAGGCCACCTTCACGCGGGACTACTTCGTGGGGCGCTACCGGGCCATCGCCGAGGAGGCCACCATCACCGGCGTGGACTACGAGCTCCTCCCCCACGCCGCCAGCCCCGCCCCCCGCGACGAGGCGACCCCCCAGGCTGACCAGCAGGCCCTGGACACCGCCGATGTCCCGGTGCGGGTCACCGTCCACACTGCCATGGTGGGGGACATAGCCCAGGAGAACACCATACCCCTGATATACGAGGAGGTGACCGTCACCAGGCCGGACGGTAAGACGGAGACCCGCAAAGAGTGGCGCGTGCAGTGGCACCCCTCCCTCATCTTCAAGGAGCTGGACGACCGCTCCCTGGTGCGGCTGGTCATCAAGACCCCCCGGCGGGGCACCATCTACGACCGCAACGGCCAGCCCCTGGCTATGGACGCTCGCATCCCCGTGGTGGGCATCGTGCCGCGGATGGTCAAGGACAGGGCGGCCACGGCCGCCGCCCTCTCCCGCGCCCTGGGCATCAGCCAGGCCGACGTCTGGCGGGCGCTGGAAGCCAAGGTGCCGGACTACTACTTCGTCCCCGTGAAGCGGCTCCCCTGGTCCACCACTCCCGAGCAACTGGAGCCCCTCTACGCCCTGGAAGACCTGGGAGTCCTGGTCCAGTACCAGGGCCAGCGCGTCTACCCCAACGGGGACTCCGCCGCCCACGTCATCGGCTACCTGCGGGAGGTGACGGAGGAGGAGCTGAAGGAGCTGGAGCCCAAGGGCTACCGGCCGGGCGACATGAAGGGCGCCGCCGGCATAGAGGGCCTCTTCGATACGGAGCTGGCCGGGGAGCGTGGAGCGACCCTCCTCACCGTCACGCCGGAGGGCCAGGTCTCCCGCGTCATCGCCGAGCGGCCGGGCAAGCCAGGCCTGGACGTCCACCTGACCATAGATATCAACGTGCAGAAGGTGGCGGAGTCCACCCTGGGCCAACAGAAGGGTGCGGTGGTAGTGCTGGACCCGCGGGACAATTCGGTGCTTGCCCTCGCCTCCTACCCCCGCTTCGACCCCAACTCTTTCGTGCTGGGGCTGAGCCCTGAGGAGGCGGACCGTCTCATCAACAGCCCTGACCGCCCCCTCATGAACCGCGCCCTGGAGGGGACTTACCCGCCGGGCTCCACCTTCAAGGTAGTGACGACGGCGGCCGCTCTGGAGAGGGGCGGCTACAGCCCCGCCAGCCGTCTCCCCTGCCCGCCCGTCTGGACCGGGCTCGGCCCCAACTATCCCCTGCGCAACTGGCAGACGGTGGACCGGGGCCCCCTCACCCCCGCCGAGGGGCTCATGTCCTCCTGCAACCCCGTCTTCTACCAGATGGCCTACACCCTGGACCAGATAGACCCCGGCATCCTGCCCGACTTCGCGCGCGGCTTCGGCTTCGGCTCCCCCACGGGTATCGAGCTGCCGGAAGCGTCCGGCCTGGTCCCCGACCCTCGCGACCCCGACTGGAAGATGGAGCACTTCGGCGACCCTAATCCCTGGTTCACCGGCGATTCGGTAGTCCTGGGCATCGGACAGGGCTACCTGACCGTCACCCCTCTGCAGATAGCCAACGCCTACGCCGCCCTGGCCCGCGATGGCACCCTGATGAAGCCCTTCGTGGTGCGCAAGATCACCGATGCCCAGGGTAACGTGGTCAGGGAGTTCCAGCCGCAGGTCAAGGGTAAGCTGCCCATCTCGCCCCAGACGCTGGCCGCCATCAAGGAGGGGCTGCGGCTCGTCACCCAAAGCCCTGGTGGCACCGCCTACGCCGCCTTCGCCGGGAGCGGCGTCGACGCCGCCGGCAAGTCGGGGACGCCGGAGGCGGCCGGGCCGGGCCAGTACCACGGCTACTTCGCCGCCTACGCCCCCCGGGAGAACCCCTCCTGGCTCGTCCTGGTCTTCAACGAGGACAACCGGGCGGGCTCTGTCCTGTCGACCAGGCTGGCCAGCCAGATCCTCAGGAGTCTCGCCGCCCCGCCCCCTCCCCGCTAGCCCTGCGGGCCCCGGTAGCACGGGGTGCTAGAATAAATATCGCCTATGGACGACCAGCCTCTCCGGCCCGGGCGCGCGCCCCGGCTCAGCCGCGCCCGCTTCCGTCGCCTCGTCAGGGAAGCGGTGGAGGGCCTGCCCGAGCAGTTGCGGGCGGCCCTCCACAATGTCGATATCCAGGTGCGGTGGCGTCCCTCCCTGCGGGAGCTGCGCCAGGCCGGCTTGCGCCGGGGGGACACCCTCTTCGGCCTCTACACGGGGGTGCCCCTTCCCCAGCGAGGTAGCCACTATACGTGGGCGCTGCCGGACAGGATCATCATCTATCAGGAGCCACACGAGCTGGCCTGCGAGACCCTGGAGGAGATGGTGGAGCAGGCCCGGCGGACTCTTCTGCACGAGATAGGCCACTACCTGGGGCTGGACGAGGAGCGGCTCCGGGAGCTGGCCCTGGACTGAGAACAGTCAGGAGGGAGAGCGATGGACCAGCAGCCAGCCCGGGTGGAGTCGCCGCCGGAGCAGTTCTTCCGCATCGCCCAGCAGCCTCGCATCCTCCTGCTGATGCTGGCGGGCTGGGATATCCTGGCTGCGGTGGCCGAGTTCTTCGCCTCCGGCGCCTTCTTCCTGGGGCTGGGGGAGCGAGAGCTGAACGGGGTGCTGGCGGGCCGGGTGCTGAGCTGGCAGAGCATACCCCTGGCGGTCGTCTATCTCTACGTCAGCCGCCGCCCGGCGGCCTACCCGCGCATCTTCTGGCTGGCCCTCATAGAGCAGTCGGCGGCCATCGCCGCCAACATATACCACTTCGGAGCGGGAGACCTGGCGCTGCGCAGCATCCTCCTGCCGGTGGCCGTTTCGGCCGCCCTCCTGGCCCTGGTCATCCTCAACATCTTCCCCCGGGAAGGGCCTAACCCAGGGCCCGCAGCAACCAGATGATCTGGCAGCTCTCCTCCAGGATGCTGGTGAGTTGGAGGGCCTGCCACAGGTCGTCCCCGCGGGCGTACGAGCCGTGGCCGGCCACCACGGCGATGGCATGGCTGGTCAGAGCCGCTGGCACCTCCTCCTGGCGGGCCACCACGGGGACCACCTCTCCCAGATAGTGCCTCCCCTCCAGGTCGCGAGGGCGCAGGGCCTCCCCCGCCAGGGCCAGGGCGATGGCGTGCCTGGGGTGAGCGTGGACGACGGCGCCGGCCGGGCTCGCCGCGTAGATGCCCTGGTGAAGGGCAGTGTCCATGGACGGGGCGACGGAGGGGGAGCCCTCCCCCAGCACCACCAGGTCATCGGGGGCGAGGCGGCCCAGCATGCTGCCGTGACAGGTGATGACGACCCGACCATCGGGGAGGCGGACGCTCATGTTGCCGCCGTGGGAGGAGACGAGTCCGGTCTCCCAGAGAAGCCGTCCCACCTCCTGGAACTGGCGCGCTACCTCAGCCGGGACGTCCACGCTCCGCCTCCTGCTCGGACTACCACCTATGGTAGCCCGGACCGGCCCCTCATTGCAGCAGCCGGGTGAGCAGCTCAGAGATGACCGCTCCCAGCACCACGAAGATGAGACCATTAATGCGCGCCTTCACCTCCGCCATCTCCCGCTCCAGGCTGGCCAGGCGCGCCTCCAGCGAGAGGTCGGACGGTGTCCCCCGCCGTCCCAGGCGGCGCCGCAGCCGCAGGATAGCCTCCTCAAGGCTGGGGCGGGCCATCGTCCTTCCCCTCCAGCAGCGTCCCCAAGCTCTCGATGAGGCTGGCCAGGTTGTCGGCCAGGTCCCGCCGCGCCTTGGGCGAGAGGCGGTAGCGGGCGGCTACCGCCTTCACCAGCATGTCCACTCCTTTGGCCAGGAGGGCCAGGTCCTGCGGGTTCTGCTGGAGGGCGGCCTTGAGCCGCACCCGCAGCACCGCTATCTCATGGTCCAGTCCCTCCACCGTCGCCGCCTGGGGCAGCTCCAGCCGCTCCGCCTCGCTCAGGGCATCGGCGTAGAAGTTGCTCAGCTCCTCGCGGCGCTGTCTCCTCCGGGCCGGCACCTCAGTCCCTCCGCCGCCGTGGCGGCCCCTCCAGCATCGCCAGGAGGGCCTCCAGTGACTGAGGCGGCAGCCGGGAGGCCGCCTCCGTCACCCCCAGGGCCAGACAGAGGGCCGCCAGGTCCCAGCGGTCACTGGCCACGGCCAGGGCCATAGCGGACGCCATACCCCTCACCTCCCGTAAGGGCTGTCGATGGCGACAATGCGACGCACCACCAGGACAGAGACGAGGCCCGTCCCGGCCAGGGTCAGCAGGCGAGCCAGCGCCCAGGGGAGCGATGCCGTCCCGCCATCAGCGACGACCAGGGCCGCCAGCCAGACGAGGCGCTCCCCCAGCGTCCCCAGAGAGACCAGCAGGAGGGCCAGAGCGGCTACCCGATAAGGGACCGTCCGCGCCCGGCCAGCCCAGAGATAGTGGGCGAAGTAGCCGCTGTTGAAGGCGGCGCACAGGGCGATGACCACGTCCAGGACGGACGCCGCTGCCAGCCATACCGCCACCTGAGGCCTCTCTCCTCTTCCTGGGGACGTCTGCGTCCCGTAGCCTAGGCGGCGCGGGAGGGAGCGCCAAGGCCTTTCTGGCAGCGGGCGGCCTCAGCCTTCGGCCCCCAGCTTGCGACCGCCCAGCACGTGCAGGTGCAGGTGGTAGATAGTCTGGCCGCCGTGCTCCCGCACGTTGATGGCCAGACGGTAGCCCTTGTCTCCCAGCCCCTCTTGTCTGGCCACCTGGTTGGCCACGGTGAAGATGCGGGCCAGGAGCGGGCCGTGCTCCTCCCGTATCTCCTGAGCGGTGGGGATGTGCTCCTTGGGGATCACCATGAAGTGGACGGGCGCCCGGGGGTGGATGTCTCGGATGGAGAAGACCAGGTCGTCCTCGTAGAGCTTTTCCACGGGCATCTCGCCGTTGGCCATACGACAGAACAGACAGTCGGTCATAGCTGCCCTCCGCGCCTGCTGGCGTCGGCCCCGGGGTGGAAGCCCCGGCTGCCACGCCTCGTCGTCTCTCCATTATTGCACAGGACAGCCGCCCCTCCGGGAGAGGGCTTCCCTTGACACCGGGGGACGCCCCTGGCTATATATAGCCCGCTACACACTGGATCGAAGGAGGGAACGGGAAGATGGCAGTGCGGCGGCCCTCGGACGAGGAGCTCCAGCGTATAGCCCGCCTCTACAACTTCGAGCTCAGCGCCGAGGAGCTCACAGCCTTCAAGGGCTTCATGGACAGCATCATCGCCTCCTACGAGTGGCTGGACACCCTGCCGGAGCCGGGGCTGCCCGTCCGCTACCCGCGGGACGCCGGGTGGCGCCCCGCCCCGCAGGACAACCCGTACGGGGCCTGGGCGTGGCGCTGCTCCATCAAGGGAGCGCCGGACGGTCCTCTGGCCGGGAAGAAGGTGGCCCTGAAGGACAACATAGCCGTCCAGGGGCTGCCTCTCCTCAATGGCTCGGCCCTCATGGACGGCTACGTGCCCACGGCTGACGCCACCATCGTGACGCGGCTCCTGGACGCCGGGGCGGAGGTCATCGGCAAGACCGTCTGCGAAGACCTCTGCTTCTCCGGCGGCTCCCACACCTCCTACCCGTGGCCCGTCCGCAACCCGCGCGACCCGTCGCGCATGGCGGGAGGCTCCTCCAGCGGCAGCGGCGTCGTCGTCGCCACCGGGGAGGCCGACATCGCCATCGGCGGCGACCAGGGAGGCTCCATCCGCATACCGGCCTCCTGGTGCGGCATCTTCGGCATCAAGCCCACCTACGGCCTGGTCCCCTACACGGGCATCTTCCCCATCGAGCTCACCCTGGACCACACCGGCCCCATGGCCAGCAACGTGCCCGACCTCGCCCTGGCGCTGGAGGTCATCGCCGGGCGGGACGGGCTCGACCCCCGTCAGGGAGCGACGCCGGAGACGCTCCCTCGCTACAGCCAGGAGCTGGCCCGGGGCGCCCGTGGTCTGCGCATCGGCATCGTCAGGGAGGGGTTCGGCTGGCCCGGCGTCTCCGAGACGGACGTGGACGAGGTGGTGCGGGAGGCAGCCCATCGCTTCGCCAGCCTGGGCGCCCAGGTGAGGGAGATATCGGTCCCTCTGCACCGGGAGGGGGTGCACTTCTGGAACGGCGTCGGTATCGAGGGCACCTGGGCCATCATGGTGCGGGGCGAGGGGATGGGCCACGGCTGGCTGGGCTACTACGATACCGCCCTGGTGGAGTTCTACGGCCGTTCCCGTCGGACGAGGGCGCAGGATTTCTCCCCCACCGTGAAGATGGTGCTCCTCCTGGGGCACTATCTGGGCGAGCGCTACCACGGCCGCTACTACGCTCGCGGGCAGAACCTGCGCCGGACGCTGCGGGCCGCCTACGACGCCGCTCTGCAGGAGGTAGACCTCCTGGCCATGCCCACCACGCCCCAGAAGGCCCAGCCTTTCCCCAGTGGCGGCCTGACCGAGTACATCGCGGCGGCCCTGAACATGATCAGCAACACCTGCCCCTTCGACGTGACGGGCCACCCGGCCATCAATGTCCCCTGCGGTGAATCGGGCGGCCTGCCCATCGGCCTGATGCTGGTGGGCCGCCACTTCGAGGAGGCCACCCTCCTGCGGGCGGCCCACGCTTTCGAGAGGGAGGTCTACGCGCCGTCCCTGGCGACCACTGCCCGCACCGGCGGCCAGGGGCGCTGAGAGCTGCGCCGTCCCCTTAATCCTGGCGCCTGCTGCCTCTGGTAGGATGGGTGGTGGCGCCGGCAGCGGGCTGCCGGCGCCAGGCCTCCATGCAGCGTCCCTGGCGCGCCCATGGCCTCAGCCTGTGGCGAGGGCGAATGCCCTTCCAGGGGGGAGGGTGGCGCCGCACCTTCGCCGCTCTCGGGGTGCGCAACTACCGTCTCTTCTGGAGCGGACAGGTGGTCTCCCTGATAGGCACCTGGGCCCAGCTCACCGGCCAGTCCTGGCTGGTGGTCAAGACGCTGGCCCAGCCTCCCCTGGTGCTGGGGACGGTGACCATGCTCCAGTTCCTGCCCGTCCTCCTCTTCTCCCTGCCAGCGGGCGTGGTGGCGGACCGCGTCAACAAGCGGGGCCTGCTCATCGCTACCCAGACGGCGGCCATGCTCCAGGCGCTGGCCCTGGGCCTGCTGGTGGTGACGGGACGGGTGGAGCTCTGGCACGTCTGCCTGCTGGCCTTCCTTCTAGGCCTCATCAACTCCTTCGATAACCCGGTGCGTCAGGCCTTCATATCCGAGATGGTGGGGCAGGAGTTGCTGGTCAATGCCGTGGCCCTTCACAGCATCATCTTCAACCTGGCCCGCATCGTGGGGCCCATGGTGGCCGGCGTATCCATCGCCCTGGTGGGGACGGGGAGCACCTTCCTCATCAACGCTGCCAGCTTCGTCCCCGTGCTGGCCGGCCTCCTCCTCATGCGGGCCCGGGAGCTGTACGCCAGCCCGCGGGCCAGCACGGGTTCCCTCTGGGAGCGGCTGCGGGAGGGGCTCTCTTACTCCCTGGGGAGTCCGCCCACCTTCCGCGTGCTGCTGCTGATGGCCTTCATCGGCACCTTCGGCTACAACTTCTTGGTGGTGCTGCCTCTCCTGGCCCGCGACGTGCTGAAGGTGGAGTCGGTGGGCTTCGGGGGGATGACCTCGGCCATGGGCGTGGGCTCCATACTGGCTGCCCTCTTCCTGGCCTACCGACGGCGGGCCGAGGAGTCGCAGCTCTTCCTGGGGGCCGCCGCCTTCAGCCTCCTGCTGGTGCTGCTGGGGCTCTCCCCCTGGCTGGGAGCCTCCCTCGTTCTGCTGGTGGCGATGGGCTTCGCTGGCGTCACCTTCACCGCCACCGGCAACACGCGCCTGCAGCTACTCTCGCCCCCGGAGCTGCGGGGGCGCGTCTTGAGCCTCTACGTTCTCCTCTTCGCCGGGAGCACGCCCATCGGCGGACAGTTGCTGGGGCTGGCCGCCCAGCACCTGGGAGTGCAGGCGGCCGTGGCCCTCTTCGGCCTCGTCTGCCTGCTGGGGGTGGGGCTGGCCCTCCTGTACCGTCGGCTGGCCCCCGGGCCGGCCCCGGCCCCCGAGACGACCGACGTTTCCGGCGGCCCTTTCATCTGACGGTCGGCTGCGAGGCGAGACGAGAAAAGGGGGGCGTCTCCGCCCCCCTGGCGCCGGCGAGGCGACGGGCTGTCAGATGCCCATCTTCTGGGCCACCAGCTCACGATGGTAGTCGGCGTCGCCCCACATCAGCTCCATCCACTTCTGACGACGGAAGTAGAGCTGGATCTTGTAGTCCTTGGTGAAGCCGATGCCGCCGTGGATCTGTTGGCCGTGGGCCACCACCCGCCGCGACGCCTCGCTGCACCAGGCCTTGGCCATGGAGACCATCAGCTCGGCGTCGGGCTCGTTCTCCTGCAGGCTCCAGGCCGCCTTGTAGGTGATGAAGCGGCAGCCGTCCACGTCAATGACGGCGTCGGCCAGCTTGTGCTGGATGGCCTGGAAGGAGCCGATGGGCCGCCCGAACTGGACCCGCTCCTTGGCGTAGTTGAGGGTGATGTCGAAGTCCTGCTGGGCCAGCCCCACCAGGTAGGAGCAGGCGGCCACCGCCGCCAGCAGCTTGGTGCGGTGGACGAC
>DAOTWZ010000036.1:0-14996 GCA_034435615.1 Dehalococcoidia bacterium | reverse complement strand
GCGAACTTCAGCTCCGGCCCCCAGTAGCCGCCGGAGTTGGAGCAGGCGATGGCGTCGGTCAGGGGGCTCTTGCACAGTACCATGTAGCGGCCGCCCGTGGGGGCGTAGGTGCCGGTGAGGGGTCCCGTGGCGAAGATCACCTTGTTGTCCGGGCCCAGGGGATCGCAGCGGGGGTCTATCTCTTCGTAGAGGTACTTGGTGCCCAGCCCCCGCCCGCCGATGAACTGTCGGGCCCACTCCATCTTGAGGGGCTCCTTGGTCACCCTCCCCGCCGTGAGGTCTATGCGCAGGACTTGACCTACCCAACCGTAAGGCATCGCCGCGTCCTCCTAGCGCTTCTCGTCTCCATGCCCGCGGGACAGCCGCCTAGCTAGCGGCGGCGGGCCGCTCCAGTTGCTCCAGACGGACCGCCCACTCCAGGGGCTCCACGTCGGCGTACTCCAGGGCGCCGTAGACGCAGACCTTGACGCACTGGGGATCGCCGCCGCAGAGATCGCAGTTCTGGGCCACGCCCTTCTCGGCGTGGTAGCCCATGACCCCGAAGGGGCAGGCCACCAGGCACATCTTGCAGCCGATGCACCTGTCCTCGTTCACGTAGACCTGGCCGGTCTCGGGGTGGCGGCTGATAGCGTAGGTGGGACAGTTGGCCAGGCAAGGGGCATCGGCGCAGTGGAAGCAGGTGACGGCGCCGTAGAGCTGCTCCTCGATGAAGTCGAAGACCCAGATGCGGGTCTTGGCAGGGACGAAGGCACCCTCGTGGCGGAAGGAGCAGGCGCCCTCGCACAGATGACAGGCCACGCACTTCTCGGGATGGGAGAGGATCATCTTCATAGACTGCGCCTCCTGCTCATGCCGCTGCTGCAAAAAGATACCCCTCGCCCGATGCCCTGTCAACGAGACGAGGGCGGCCCGGGAGGGCCGTGGCCCGCCTCGCGGCGGCGGGGTATACTGGTCTGCAGCGGTACGGGAGGGACGGGATGCCCAGGGTGACCGTCAACGGCACCGACATTCACTACCTGGACGTGGGAGAGGGCAGCGCCGTGGTGCTCCTCCACGGCTTCACCGGCAGCTCTCGCAACTGGGATTACACCGTCCCCTCCCTGGCCGGCCGCCACCGCCTCATATGCCCCGACCTGCGGGGCCATGGCCTGTCCGGCCGGACCGGCCGTCCGGAGGACTATCGTCTGGAGGGGCTGGCCCAAGACGTGCTGGCGCTCCTGGACTGCCTGGGCGTGGAGCGCTTCCATCTGGTGGGCCATTCCATGGGGGGGATGGTGGCCCAGCACGTGGCGCTGGCCCGGCCGGAGGCGCTGCTCTCGCTGGTGCTACTGGACACCTGCGCCGAGGCTCCCCTGAACCTGGTCACGGAGGAGCGCCGGCGCCTGGTGGAGCTGGCGCGGGAGCAGGGGATGGAGGCGGTGTTCCAGGCCCAGCTGGCCAGCGCCGCCCTGCCCCAGGGAGTGACGGCCCAACCGGAGCTCGTCCAGGCATGGCGGGAGGAGTTCCTGATGACATCACGCGAGGCCTACATCTACTGTGCCGAGGCCATAGCCCGGCGCGAGCCCCTGCTGGACTCCCTCTCTCGCCTCTCCGTGCCGGTGCTCGTCGTCTGCGGCGAGGGCGACGAGCCCTTCCTTGAGCATTCGGCGCGGTTGCACGCCGCCATACCCGGGAGCCGTCTCGTCATCCTGGAGGGGTGCGGCCACTCGCCGCAGATGGAGCGCCCCGAGGAGTTCAACAGCCTCCTGTCCCGCTTCCTCGCCGAGGCGGAGGAGGCCTGGCAACTGCCGGAGCGTCAGTCGTAGTACTCTTCCTTGACCCGCCAGCCCTTGGGCACCAGCCGCGCCTTCACATCGTCGATCATGCCAGCGTGGCCGCAGGCGTAGACCAGCGTGTCCTCCGGCCGCAGGCCGAACCGCTCTATGTATTCCTCGACGATGGTATTGACCCGCCCCGTCTGGCCTCGCCAGTCGGCGTTGCGCGGGTCGTTGGGCCGGCTCACCGTGGGGACGTAGGCCAAGAGGTCTGGACGGCAGGCGGCCAGCGCCGTCAGCTCACGGTCGTAGACGAACTCGTCGTGGTAGCTGGCTCCCTGCAACACGTAAAAGCGGTGGCCCTGAGCGCCCCGGTGCAGGTAGTCCCGGATGATGCTGATGAAGGGGGCGATGCCGGTGACGGTGGCCACCATCAGGTGGTGGCGGTAGCGAGGCTCGAAGGTGAACAGCCCCTTGGCGCGCGGCCGTATGGTGACCACGTCCCCCTCCCTGAGCCGCCACAGCCGGGGCGTGAGCTGCCCCTCCGGCACCAGCTCGATGAAGAGCTCTATGCGTGGCAGCTCGTGCGGCGCCGATACGATCGAATAGGGCCGCTCTATCCCCTCCAGGCCGATGGTGCAGTACTGGCCGGGCTTGAAGCTGAAGGGTACTGAGGGCTCTATCCAGATCACCATCAGGTCAGGGGTCAGGTCTTGGCGACGGACCAGGCGAGCTGTGGGCAGGGGGCCGCGTTTGGAGCGGACGGGAGCGGGCGTCAGCTCTTCCTGCAAATGACTAGCACCTCCGCATCTAATGACCCATCCCTAATATACATTGTTACACGAATCACCCGCCGGGACAAGGAGGGCCGGGGCGCTCCTGACGGCGCGATCACACGGGCCTATAATGGTGGCGACGTAGCCATCGTATCGGGAGACAGGTCATGGCCAGGTACGACATCGAGGAGGTGCGCCGCCGCTTCATCGGACTGGAGTTCGCCGAGAGCCGCGGCCGCTACCCGGTGGAGCACGACCCCATCCGCCGCCATTGCCACATGGTGGAGGACATGAACCCCCTCTTCCTCGACCCCGAGTATGCCCGACGCTCTCGCTGGGGGGCCGTCATCTGTCCCCCCTCCGGCTGGCTGGCCATGTATTTCGCCAGCCTGGGCCCCTGGCCGCCCGTCTTCGAGCCGCTGCTGCCGGTGGTGCCCACGCCGGGGAAGCGCATCGTCAACATGGCCCAGGAGGTGGAGTGGTTCGACGTCATCCGCGTGGGCGACCACCTCTCCGTCAAGCGCCGCATCGCCGATATATACCAGAAGCCCATCAGCATTGACCCGGAGGCCGTCTGGGTGGTGAGCGAGTCCATCATCCGCAATCAGAACGGGAAGGTGGTCTGCGTCGTCCGCAATACCCTCCTCTTCCACCGCACGCCGGAGGAGGTGGCGGCCGCGCAGGAGGGGAAAGAGGCATGAAGCGACGCCAGCCCTACTGGGAGGAGGTGGAGGTGGGGGAAGAGCTGCCGGGCTTCTCCCTCCAGATCAACGAGCGGCGCATGTACCTCCAGGCCAGCGGCACCCAGGACTGGTATCCCCTTCATTTCGACCGCGACTTCGCCCGTCAGGCGGGGCACCCGGACATCTTCATGAACACTGGCTTCATGCAGGCCGCCCTAGTGCGGGTCATCACCGACTGGATGGGAGACGCGGGCTTCCTCAAGAAGCTCTATTTCGAGATGCGACGTCAGCAGCGCCCGGGCGACCTGATGGTCTGCAAAGGCCGCGTGGTAGCCAAGTACGTGCAGGACGGCCAGCATATAGTGGAGTGCGAGGTCTGGGCCGAGAACGAGCGGGAAGGCGTCACTACGCCGGGGCGGGCGTGGGTCGCCCTTCCCTCTCGCCAGGGGGGAGACGACACGGGCTAGAAAAGCGCCCCGGTCCGGCTACTCCATCTCGGCCAGCAGACGCTTCAGCTCCGGCAGGACGCGCCGGGCCACTCGTCGCCCCTCCTCGATGGCCTCCCGCATGCGGAAGGGCAGGGCGGACATGATGCCTCTCAGCCTGGGGCGGACCAGCAGGTGCTGCCCGTCCCGGACCGGCCGCCCCTGGGCCAGGAGATGGGCCATGAAGGCCACCTGTCCCAGGACGGAGGAGGGAGTGGCGTTGCGCCGCCTGAGCCGCAGGGCCACCTGGGCCGCCCGCGGCCGAAGCCCCGAGGGCAGGACGAGGAACTCGCCCACGGCGACGCCCACCAGAGGGGCGTCCGGGTAGAGGGCGCGGGCCAGGGACAGAGGTAGCGTGTCCTGGAGGCCGCCATCGGTGAGATAGCGGCCCTGCAACTTCAGGGGCGGCATCAGGACGGGCGGCCGGATGCTGGCCTCCACGGCCCGTCCCACGTTCCCCTCTCGCAACAACAGGCGCTCCCCGGTGGCCACGTCCAGCACGGCAGCGGCGAAGGGCACCGCCAGATCCTGGAAGTCGAGGCGACCATAGGCCTCCCACAGCAGCCGGCCGAAGCCCCTGGCCTCCCGGCGGATGCGGAGACCGTCCAGGAACCAGAGGGCCAGGGAGAGCGGCGTCGCCGAGAGGGCGACGCGGAGCATCTCGTCCGGGTCTCGTCGGGCCGCGTAGAGAGGAGCGATGAGGGAGCCGGCGCTGGCCCCCACCAGGCCCCTCACGGGCACGCCTGCGCGGTGGAAGACCTCCAGCGCCCCCACGTGCGCCCAGCCGCGGATGCCGCCGGCTCCCAGCACCAGCACCACACCGGCCATGGCTCAGGGCGCCTCCGCTATGCCCAGGGCGTGGGGGCGGGCCAGGAGCATGGGCGGGACGGGCGGCAACGGATAGGTCATCTCCAGCCGGCGGAGGCGAAAGCCCGCCTCTCTCACCAGCCGGGGCGTGTCGCGGTTGGGGTGGCAGCCAGCGCCGAACCAGCGCCAGACCGGCGTCACCGCGTCCTGCAGACGGGCCAGCAGGCCATCGTAACGGACGTGCTCGTAGAAGCGGAGCTGACCTCCCGGCCGCAGCACCCGCCGCACCTCCGCCAGGGCCTGGCCCGGTTCCCGCACCGAGCAGAATACCAGGGTGGCCACTACCGCGTCGAAGGTGGCATCGGCGAAGGGGAGGGCCTCCGCCGCTGCTTGCACCAGCGCCAGGCGATGTCCCAGCGCTCGGGTCCGCCGTATGGCCCGCTCCAGCATGTAGGGGTCTGGCTCCGTGGCCGTCACCTGTGCCGCCTCGTCGTAGTAGGGGAAGTTGGCCCCTGTGCCGCAGCCTATCTCCAGGACGCGTCCCCTGGCGCCCCCGGCCACCTCGGCGCGGACGGGGCGCATATAGCTGGCCTCGGCGGCGGCCGAGAGCCTGTCGTACCAGGCAGCGAACCACCGGTGGCCACGGGACATCGCTGTCTTCCGACGCTATCCTCACCATATGCTACTTCACCGGGAGCCCCCCAGACGAGGTCACCGTAGCCCTTCAGCGCCGGGCCCCTGGCTCGGGCCGCGGGTACGGCAGTTGCGGCGGAAAGGCCGCCGGGGCATGCGAGAACGGCCCAGCGATGGTCGAACTGGCAGCCCCTATCGGGCCTGAAGCCGGGATAGTTATGCGAAGGACATGCTCGGCCATAGTCATGGGCCGGTGGGTGAGCAGCCGCCAGCGCCAGCCCCCTACCCCGCAAGGGCCCATAGCGGATGCCTTCCAGGTGACGCAGGTAGACGTGGGTGAGAGCGATGCTGTAGTGGTCAGTAAGCTGGAGGCCTCCTCTCAGTCTGGTATGCCAGCCTCGTAACCGACGGGTAATCTATCGTCGTGGCTCCGCGAGCCATCGGTTGCCATGGTGCGCTATCCTAACATAAGCGTGCGCCCACAGGGCGTCCCTTCACGCTTGAGATGACCACCGAACGTACTGCGCCCGGCGTTGCCCCCGCCCTGGACGAGGCCGCCCTGGGGTGGTCCGTCTTCCGTCTGGCCTGGCCGGTGGTGGTTCAGCAGGTGAGCTTCTCCGTAGAGCAACTGGTGGACGCCGTTCTTGTGGGCCGGCTGGGCGAGGACGCCCTGGCCGGGGTGCGCCTGGCCAGCCAGCTCTTCTGGCTGGCCATGGCCGGCATGACGGCCGTCGGTGTGGGGACGATAGCGCTGGTGGCCCGCAGCTTCGGCGCCGGGCAGCCCGAGCGGGCTGCCACCGTGCTGCGCAGCGCCCTGCTCCTCGCTCTGGCCTGGGGAGGGGCCATCGGCCTCGGGTTCTGGGCTCTAGGGGGCTGGGCACTGACCATGATCGGGGCGGAGCCGGAAGCCGGTCGCCTGGGCGCCCACTATCTGCGGTCGGCGGCGCTGGCCATGCCCTTCTGGTCGCTCCTCTTCGCTATTTACGCCTCCCTGCAGGGAGCGGGCGATACCCGCACCCCGATGGCCATCGGGGTCGCCGTCAACGCGGTGCACATCGTCCTCTCCACGCTGCTGGTGAACGGCGTGGGGCCGTTCCCTCGCCTGGGAGTGGCGGGAGCCGGGGCGGGCTTCACCGTGGCTGTAATAGCGGGCGCGCTCGCCGCCCTATTGCTACTCTCGTCTGGGAGGCTGGCGCTGCGTTGGAGTCCCTGGATGGCCCTGGCAGGGGACCGGCGCGAGCTGTCGCGCATCCTGCGCATCGGCGTCCCCACAGGGCTGGAGCAGGCCCAGTTCAACATCGCCTTCATGCTTTACACCCGCACCATCGCCAGCCTGGGGACGACAGCGGTGGCCGCTCACGGCATCACCCTGGCCATTCAAAGTCTCACCTACAACGCCGGCTTCGGCCTGAGCGTGGCCGCCTCGGCTCTGGTGGGCCAGGGGCTAGGGGCGCAGCGCCCGGACCTGGCCCAGCGGGCCGCCTACCTGGCGACACGCTACGCCCTGGCACTGATGGGTCTGGTGGCCGTCGTCCTCCTGGTCTTCGGTGGGGAGATCACAGGCCTCTTCGTGGCCGGCGAGGAGGCGGACCGCGTGGTGGAGACCGGGCGGCGTCTGATGATCATCTTCGCCTTCGCCATGCCCGGGATGGGGGTGAGCCTGGCGTTGGGCGGGGCGCTGCGGGGCGCTGGGGATACGCGTGCTGTCCTGTTGATCATAGCCTTCTGCACCTGGGTGATAAGGCTGCTGCCCGCCTACCTGCTGGCCATAACGGCCGGCCTGGGCGTGCCCGGGGCGTGGACGGCCGCCGTCCTGGACATCGATATTCGCGCCCTGCTTATCTGGTTGCGCTTTCGGCAGGGCCGCTGGCGCCACATCCGGGTCTGAGCTTAGTGGCGCAGGAGGACTGCTACACGCCGGCTGTGACAGGCCGGCGCCGTTTGCGATAACATAACGGCTGGAGGTAGCGGGCCGTGAGCAAGGTCATCATCTACACTCTGGCCAACTGCCCCACCAGCCAGAAGGCGCTGACCGCCCTGAAGGAGCGGGGCCTGGAGGTGGAAGAACGGCGGGTGGACATAGAGCCCCAGTGGTGGGAGGAGGCGCTCAAGTACTCCGTCACCGTGCCCGTGATAATCTGGGAGAACGGTGATGTCGAGATCGGCTGGGAAGGGGAGCACGGCTGAGAGATAACCTGAGGCCGGCCGTAGGCCGGCGACATGGCCTCGGGGTCGGGGCCGTGCTGGCCCCGGCGACGAGCAGGGGATAGCGTGGGCAGGCTGGCGATAAAGCTCCGACTCTACAACACTCTCAGCCGCCGCATCGAGGAGTTCCAGCCTCGAGAGCCGGGGATCGTGCGCCTCTACTCGTGCGGCCCCACCGTCTACCGCTACGCCCATATAGGGAACCTCCGCACCTACCTGATGGTGGACTGGCTCCGCCGTACTCTGGAGGGGCTGGGCTACCGTGTGGTCCACGTCAAGAACATCACCGATGTCGGCCACATGCGGCAGGAACAGCTGGAGCGGGGCGAGGACAAGGTCATCGCCGCTGCCCTGGCCGAGGGGAAGACGCCCCAGGAGATAGCCCAGTTCTACACCGATGCCTTCCTGAGGGACGAGGCCCGCCTCAACATCCTTCCCGCTCACCACTTCCCCCGCGCCAGCGACCACGTCCCGGAGATGATCGAGCTGGTCCGGCTGCTGGTGGACAGGGGCTACGCCTACGAGAGAGAGGGCAACGTCTACTTCGAGGTGGCCCGCTTCCCGGACTACGGCAAGCTCTCGGGCCAGCTCGCCGAGGGTCTGGAGGAGGGAGTCCGCGTGGAGGCCGACCCGCTGAAGCGGGACCCGCGGGACTTCACTCTGTGGAAGGCGGCCGAGCCGGGTCGCCTCCTCCGCTGGTCCAGCCCCTGGGGCGAGGGCTTCCCGGGCTGGCACATAGAGTGCTCGGCCATGGCGATGAAGTACCTGGGCCGGCCCCTGGACATCCACACCGGTGGCGTGGACAACGTCTTCCCCCACCACGAGGACGAGATCGCTCAGAGCGAGGCAGCCTACGGCGCACCTTTCGTCCGCTACTGGGTGCACGGCCAGCACCTGCTGGTGGACGGCGTCAAGATGGCCAAGTCCACCGGCAACGTCTACACCCTGGAAGACCTGGAGAAACGCGGCTTCGAGCCCCTGGCCTTCCGCTACCTCTGCGCCACCGTCCACTACCGCAGGCGCATGAACTTCACCTGGGCGGCGCTGCGGGCGGCCCAGCGGGGCCTGCTGCGGTTACGCCTCCACGCCCAGGACAGCGGAGCGAGGGGACGGCCCTCGCCGTCGCAGCGGCGGGAGGCGGACGAGGCGCGCCGCCGCTTCTGGGCAGCCCTCTGCGCCGACCTCAGCGTGCCCCGCGCCCTGGCCGTGGCCTGGTCGGTGGCCCGTTCCTCCCTGCCCCCCTACCTCAAGCGTCAGCTCCTCCTGGAGTTCGATTCCGTCCTGGGGCTCGACCTGGCCCGGCCCCCGGAGCCACCCATCGTCCCGGACGATGTGCGCTCCCTGGCGGAGGAGAGGGCCCGCCTGCGCCGGGATGGCCGCTACGCTGAGGCGGACGCTCTGCGTTCTCGCCTCCACTCCCTGGGGTACGAGGTGCGGGACGGTCGCCAGGGGAGCAGCGTCCTGCCCCGGCCGGCCTGGCTCGCCCCGGCGGGCACCATCGCCAGCAGCGCCGACGTCCCCTCCCTCCTGCACGAGGCCCCGGCCTGCCCGTTCACCGTCAGCCTCCTGGCCCGGGACGACCGGCCGGAGGTGGAGCGTTGCCTCGACAGCGTCCTGCGCTGGCTGGGCGACCGTGGCGAGGTCATCGTCGTCGATAACGGCTCCACCGATGACACCGGCCCCTGGCTGGACGACCTGGCGGAGCGCGAGCCCCGGCTCCGCCTCTTCCACGCCGACCACTTCCTGGGGACGGCCGCCGCCCGGAACGTGGCCCTGAGGCAGGGTCGGGGGGCCATCTTCGTCCTTCTGGACGTCAGCGTGGAGCTGACCGGAGACGTCTTCTCCCACCTGCAGGGCCTCCTGGCCGACCCCTCCGTGGGCATCGTCGGGCGCTGGGGGCTCCGCACCAGCGACCTGAGGGAGTTCCACGAGACCGACAGCCCGGGCGAGGTGGACGCCGTGGAGGGCTACATCATGGCCCTGCGGCGCGAGGTGCTGCGGGAGGTGGCCCCCCTGGACGAGAAGTTCCGCTTCTACCGCCACCTGGACCTCGACCTGAGCATCGCCGTGCGGGCGCGGGGCCTCCGCCTCCTGTGCGACCCCTCCCTCCCCGTCCGCCGCCACGCCCACAGCGAGTGGGAGCGCACTGCTCCCGAGGACAGGGAGCGGCTCAGCAAGCGCAACTTCTACCGCTTCCTGCACAAGTGGGGCCACCGTCAGGACCTGCTGGCCCGTCCCGTGTGACCGGCGCCTCGCCTGGGCCCGCGGAAGCGGCCTCCCCTTTGTGGTATACTCTGGCCAGGTTCCGGCCGTTCGCCGAGGTATAAGGAGGGCAGTGCGCATGCGTGACGTGGCCGTCATCGGCGTGGGGATGACCAAGTTCGGCAAGTTCCTGGACAGGGGGCTCAAAGACCTGGCCCGGGAGGCGGTGACGGAGGCGCTGCAATCGGCGGGTCTGGACAGGTCCCGCGTCGAGGTGGCGGTGGTGGGGAATGCCGTCGCTGGCCTCATCACCGGGCAGGAGATGATCCGCGGTCAGGTGGTCCTGCGTGACCTGGGCATCGGCGGCATCCCGGTGGTCAACGCCGAGAACGCCTGCGCCAGCTCCTCCACCGCCTTCCATCTGGCCTGGATGTATGTCGCCTCCGGTCTCTACGACGTGGCGCTGGCCCTGGGGATGGAGAAGCTCTACCACGAGGACAAGCGACTCTCCTTCCGCGCCATCGGCACGGCGGTAGACATGGAGAAATTCCAGAAGAAGGGGGCTGACGACAGCGCCGCCATGGTGCCCGGCGAGGGCGCGGGCGAGAAGCGGACCATGTTCATGGACTTCTACGCCAACTTCGCCCGTCAGTATATGGAGAAGTACGGCGCTACCAAGGAGGACTTCGCCCGCGTCGCCGTCAAGAACCACTGGCACGGCTCCCTCAACCCCAAGGCCCAGTACCGGGAGGTCTACACTCTGGAGGACGTCCTCAACGCCCCCGTGGTGGCGGAGCCTCTCACCCGGCCCATGTGCTCGCCCATCGGCGATGGGGCGGCCGCCGCCATACTGGTGCCGGCCAGCCGCGCCCGCGAGTTCACCTCTCGACCCGTCTTCGTGCGCGCCTCCGTCCTCGTCTCCGGGGCCGACCACGCCCCGGGCGAGCCGACGGCCCCGGAGCGGGCAGCCCGCCGGGCCTATGAGATGGCCGGTCTGGGCCCGGAAGACCTGGACGTCATCGAATTGCACGACGCCGCCGCCCCGGCGGAGCTCATCATCTACGAGGAGCTGGGCCTCTGCCCCCGCGGCGAGGCCCCCGGCCTGCTCCGTAGTGGCTACACCAAGCTGGGCGGCCGGCTGCCCGTAAACCCCAGCGGCGGCCTCATCTCCAAGGGACACCCCGTAGGCGCCACCGGCATCGCCCAGATCTGCGAGATCTTCTGGCAGCTACGGGGCGAGGCCGGCGAGCGCCAGGTGGAGGGCGCCCGCGTCGGCCTGACGGAGAACGCCGGCGGCATGATCAAGGGCGATGTCGCCGCCAGCAGCATCCACATCCTGAGCCTGTGAGGCCGGGAGCGGGACAGGCCGCCCCGGGAAAGGCCTCTCGGGGCGGCCTGGTTGTAAAATCTCTCTGAAGGCCAGGACGGGAAAGCTCCATGGACTACGAGACGCTGATCCTGGAGAGGCAGGGCGCCATCGCCCTTCTGCGTCTGAACCGGCCGGAGCGCCATAACGCCATCAACCGGCGGATGGCGCTGGAGCTGACGGAGGCGCTGGACGCCCTGGAGGGGGACGACTCCGTAGTAGTGGTGGTGCTCACCGGCAACGGCGGCCGCGCCTTCAGCGCCGGGGCCGACATGGCGGAGATACTGGCCGATCCCACCGCTCAGGGGGTGGCGGGACAGGCGGCGGCGCGCCTGCTGCGCTTCCCCAAGCCGGTCATCGCCGCCATCAACGGCTACGCCTTCGGTGGCGGGGCCATCCTGGCCATCAACTGCGACATCCGCATCGCCAGCACGGAGGCCAGCTTCCGCTTCCCGGGGGCCAGCTACGGGCTGGTGGTGGGGGCGTCGCAGCTACCGCGTATCGTGGGGCTGGCGGCAGCCAAGGAGCTCATCTTCACAGCTCGTGTGGTGGGAGCGGAGGAGGCGCTGCGCATCGGCCTAGTGAACCGGCTGGTGCCGCCGGAGGATCTGGAGGCGGAGACGCTGGCCATGGCCAGACAGATAGCCGCCCAGTCCCTGCCGGCCCTCATCGCCTCCAAGGAGGTCATGGAGCTGGCCCTGCAGAACCAGGCGGCGGTGGCGAGGGAGGGGGAGATAAACCGCGCCCTGCGGCGCTCGCAGGAGCACCAGGAGCGCTTCGGGCAGGCGGCGCGCAGGATCACCGGACAGTCCTCATAAGCGGCCTCCACAATTTTTCCTCGCCAGTTTACTGACCACTTGCCAAGGCGTTCCTCCGGCCCTTATACTGGGAGCAAATCCTATAGCTCAACACCTGAGCTAAAGGAGGTATCTATGTTAGTCACCAAAGATATCTATGAACTCGGCGAGACTCCGCCTCTGGGCTATATCCCCAAGTACATGTATGCCCAGTTGATACGGCGAGAGCGCTTCGGGGAGCCGAAGCAGGCGTTCCAGGTGGAGCGAGTGCCCGTGCCGGCCGACCTGAAGCCCAACGAAGTCCTGGTCTACGTCATGGCCGCCGGCATCAACTACAACAACGTCTGGGCGGCCCTGGGCATCCCCGTGGACGTCATCGGCATCCAGCAGCGGGACGGCGACCCGTCCGACTTCCACATCGGCGGCTCCGACGCCTCCGGCGTGGTCTGGGCCGTGGGGGACCAGGTGAAGAACGTCAAGGTGGGGGACCACGTGGTGATCCACTGCGGCGTCTGGGACCCGGAGGATCCCTACATCAAGGCTGGTGGCGATCCTATCCTGGCCCCTTCCGCTCGCATCTGGGGCTACGAGACCAACTGGGGGAGCTTCGCCCAGTTCTGCAAGGTGCAGGACCACCAGTGCATGCCCAAGGCGCCCCACCTGACCTGGGAGGAGGCGGCCGCCCCCACCCTGGTGGGCGCCACCGCCTACCGCATGCTGATGGGCTGGCCACCCCACACCGTCCAGCCCGGGGACGTGGTGCTGGTCTGGGGCGCCGCTGGGGGCCTGGGCTCCCTGGGCATCCAGATCACCAAGGCCTTCGGCGGCATACCAATCGCTGTCACCTCCAGCGATGACCGCGTTGAGTACTGCCTGAAGCTGGGCGCCAAGGGGTGCATCAACCGCAAGCATTTCAACCACTGGGGCATGCTCCCCCACTGGACCGACCGCGAGGCCTACAACCGCTGGCTAGAGGGGGCCAAGGCCTTCGGGAAGGCCATCTGGGACGTCCTGGGCGACCGGCGCAACCCCCGCATCGTCTACGAGCACCCGGGCGAGGACACCATCCCCACTTCCATCTTCGTCTGCGACACCGGCGGCATGGTGGTCATCTGCGCAGGCACCACCGGCTACAACGCCGTCGTCGACCTGCGCTACCTCTGGATGCGCCAGAAGCGGCTCCAGGGCTCCCACTTCGCCAACGACGAGCAGTCCTACGCCTTCAACCAGCTGGTCATAGAGGGGAAGATAGACCCCTGCATGGCCACCCCGGTCTTCAAGTTCGAGGAGATCGGCCTGGCCCACCAGCTCATGTACGAGAACCGGCAGCCGCCCGGTAACATGGTGGCCCTGGTGGGGGCTCCCCAAACGGGGCTGAAGAAGCTACCCTAAGGGCGTAGGCCGGCGGCAGCGGCCGCCATGACAGGGGGTGACAGAGGAAGTGCGCTGCCCCAGATGCGATGTCGAGCTCCGCGTGGGGCGGAGGAGTGGCGTCGTCCTCGACTGGTGCCCCAGTTGCCGCGGCGTGTGGCTGGACAGGGGCGAGATGGAGAAGATCATCGAGCGGGAGACGGCCTACTACGAGGGCGACTGGGACGACGACGACCGCTACGAGGCCGACCGTGAGCGCTACCGCTACGAGCGGGAGCGCGGCGAGGGTGCCTACTACCGCCCGGAGGAGCGAGGCTACCGGTACGGGCCGCCCAAGAAGAAGAAAAAGGGCTTCCTGCGGGAGCTCCTGGACTTCGAGTTCCTAGGCGGCGACTGAGGCAGGAAGGATACCGTAGCCTGAAGAGGCGGGGGCCGCTGGTCAGCAGCCCCCGCTCCCTTTTTCTCTACGCCTTCCGCTCCTAGGCGACGCGGCGCATCACCTTCAGGATGTTGTAGCCCGTCACCTCGGCCGACTTGGCCGCCAGCTCGTCCAGGTACTCCTGGGCCAGCTTCCCCGCCTGGACGGCCTTGGCCAGGAGCATCAACTTCGCCTTGATGGTGGCGTCATCGTCGAACTCGCCCGTCTCGGGGTTGATGATGGAGCCGCCGCCTGCCTTGTAGTAGGCCTCGATGGCCCGCCGCGCCAGGTCTATCTCCTCGTCGGCCGGCGTGTAGCACTCGTTGACGATTTCCGCCTGGGAGGGGTGGATCACCCAGGAGCCATCCATGCCCAGGTTGGCTGCCTCCAGGTTCTTGCGTCGCAGCCCCTCCTGTATCTCCCGCGCCTCCTCGGGCGGCGTGTCGCGGCGGACGATCTTGAAGTAGACGCAGTCTATGGCGTGCAGGCCCGCCGCCTTGGCGGCCACTACCACCGCCTGTTTGGGGTACATGAAATAGCGGTTCTGCTCCTCGATGTACTCGCGGGCGCCGATGGTGGCAGCGAAATCGGCGATGCCGAAGATGAGGCCCGCCATGCGAGGGGAGGCGGAGGCGATCTCGTACGCCCGCACCAGCGCCTGGGGCGTCTCGATGAGGGCCTCTATCTGGACGGTGGTGGTCCAGCCTCCCTCCTGCTCCAGGCTGTCCAGCAGCTTGGATACGTAGACGATGTCCTCCGGCCCGTAGACCTTGGGCAAGATGATGCCGTGGAAGCGGTCAGGGGCGCCCAGCATCACCGCCTGGAGGTCCCCCAGGAAGTACTGGGAGCGGATGTTATTGGGGCGGACCGTCACCACCTTGTTGCCGAAGTCGATGGTGTTCAGGGCCTCTACGCAGACCTTGCGGCTGGCCTCCCCCTTGAACTCGTAGGGGCAGGCGTCCTCGAAGTCGGCCATGACATGGTCCACCGGAGCGGCGGCGGCGTTGCGGTGAAAGCGCAGGTCGTGGGCAGGATAGGTCAGCTCGGTGCGCGGTATGACGACGCGGTTCTGCTTCTCGAGGTAGAACATGGTGGCCTCCGTATCGACATGTTGTATGGGCCAGTGCCTCAAGTGTAGGCACGGACAGCGACCAGGGTCAAGGCGAGGGAGGGGGCCCGGGCCCCCCCTCGCCGCTGGCCGCTCTCGCGTCAGCTCAGGAGCGTCTGGGCTCCGCTGGAGAGCTGGCCCAGCGCTGGGCGATGTAGGCCAACTGCTCCCGCAGCACCTTCTTGTCGAACTTGCCGACGCTGGTCTTGGGGATGGCCTCCAGGAAGACGTATTCGTCCGGGAGCCACCAGCGGGCTACCCGCTCCGCCAGGAACTGGCGCAGCTCCTCGGCCGTGATGCTGTCCTTGGCATCGGGCCGGGGGACGACGGCGGCCACCGGCCGCTCCTGCCAGTGGGGGTGGGGCAGCCCCACCACCGCCGCCTCCAGCAC